>JBAWCX010000245.1:0-3874 GCA_049590495.1 Binatus sp. (SeqCode) | reverse complement strand
ATGAACAGTGGAGCGACGTCAGGATCGTAGTTGGTCAACTCGATTCGCACCGGCAGCCGCTGCACAACCTTGACGAAGTTTCCGGTCGCATTCTCGGCCGGCAAAAGCGCCAGCGTAGATCCGGTTCCCATCGTGAATCCGGAAACGCGACCCTGAAAGCGCCGGTGACTGCCGTACATGTCGACGTCGAGCTCCACCGGTTGTCCGATACGCAGATTCGCCAGTTGCGTCTCCTTGAAGTTAGCGTCGACCCAAATATCGGTGAGAGATCGCAACGCCATCAGCCCCTGCCCGGCGATTACCTGATCGCCTGGGTTGACGCTGCGACGCGTCACGACACCGTCAATGTCGGCCACGACATCGCAATAGGAAAGATTCAGCTCGGCTTGATGGAGATTGGCTTGAGCCTCATTCAACTTGGCCTCAGCCTGTTTGACATCGGGTGCATTCTTGGCAATCTCATCGAGGATCGCGTCGATATTGCCGGACGAGTCGCGCTTGTAGAACTCTGCGAGCATCTCGTCGGGAGACTCCTTGAACGAGTGAAAAGAACCTAGCTCGGCCGCGGTCTGCATGAGTCGCGTCTGGGCAACCTTGACTGCTGAATAAGTCTGGTCGAGATTCGCGGGAATGCCGCTCAGCTCATTGCCGTTCTTAGGTATAGGTGGCAGCCCAAGTTGGGCACGAACCGCCCCGACGTCATGCTCAGCCTGCTGCTGCTGTCCTGAGCTACCGAAAAGGCTTTTTGGAACGAATCGAAGTCCGATTTTGATATAACCTGCTGTTGGTAGAGCTGCTGCTCCCGCCCGTAGTCGGCGCGGGCCTTGATGAGGGTGGCATTCGCGGCTTGAAGAGCGTCTACTTTGGAATGAAGGTCGGCGACCTGGTTGTTGAGGTTGTGCACGGCATTTGCCAGATCGAACCGTTGGCTGAGCGCTAAACTCTCAAGGCCCCGAACTTTCGTTTGTGCTGTGACAATGCCGGCCTGCGCAACCGACAGCGCAGCTCCCGCGATATCGACCTGGACCTGGTACGGCTCCTTGTCGAGTTGCACCAGTAGTTCGCCTTTCCGCACCCGATTGTTGTCGTCCACCAGCACACGCACGACTTGACCAGGCACCCGCGGCGCCACAAACGTCACGTGTCCGTTAACGTAGGCGTCGTCGGTTGACTCTGTTCTGAAGGCAGTGATGGCCCACGGGATGGCCTCGTATAGCGCCAAAAGGAGAAGCACACCGCCGGCGATCCACATCCACAACTGCCGCCTTTGAAGCTGCTTCCCGGTTGGGGCGTGCGCGATTGGCGCATCGGCCTCCGGCCTAGGTGCAGATGGCGCCGGTTCGTGGACGGATTTGCCAGCGGACTCCGGTGAGTTTCCATCAGGCATTGTCGCGATCCTCCGTGTCCGGCTAAGAGATTCTCTGGCCAGTACTTGCGGCGATAATCCTTGCTCGGGTGATAGGCAGGTCGCGAATTCTGAAGTCGAGCGCGCGTGCGACCGCATTTGCGACCGCCGCCCCCGTGGGCCCCAACGACGCTTCGCCGACTCCTAACGGCGGATGGTCGAGCGACTCGATCAGAGTGACCTCGATTTCCGGGATCTCGTTGAACCCGATGATCGGATAGTTCTTCCACGAGTTAGTGGTGACGCGAGCGTGATCGAATTCGACCTGCTCTTTCAGCGTCCAGCTGATCGCTTGAACGATTCCGCCTTCGATCTGGTTCCGCACGCCGTCGGGATTTACGACGAGACCAGCGTCAACTGCAGACCAAACCCGTCGCACGCGAATTTCGTCATCGACCTCGACCTGCGCGATCACGGCGACGTATGCGGCTGTGTTCTTGTATCGAGCGAAACCGATGCCGCAGGCGCGGCCCGTGCCGTGTTCGGCGCCGCGGCTCCATCCGGCCACGCCCGCAACGGTTTCAAGGACTCTGCGTGCTCGTGAGTCGGGGAGATTTTGCAAACGGAACTCAAACGGATCGATATTTGCGGCATCAGCCAATTCGTCCATGAATGACTCGCTGGCTGTCACGTTTGCGTAACCGCCCAGCGTCCGCAGCGCGGAGGTGCGAAACGGCAGTCCCGGAATGCTGTGGAGGACGATCTTGCGATGCGCGATTTCATAAGACGGCTCGGAGTTGCGGGCGCCGCCGGCAAAGACGCGCATATCTTCGTGCAGCTCGGGAAATGGAATGGGCGTTTCGAGATGAGCCGCACCGAGCAGGTTGACCGCCCAATGGCTCGGTCGGCGCCCGTGAGGCGCGCTCCAGATCTCAGTTGACCAGTCGGCGATTTCGCCGTCAGGGGTCACGGCACCATCGATCTTCACGACCATCGGCGAGCCGAACGGCGCCCATGAGAGTTCGTCTTCGCGCGTCCATAGGACGCGGACCGGACGCGGCGATGCCTGCATCGCGAGCAGCGCGGCGTCGAATGCCGCATCGTCGGCTGCGTTGTGCCCGTAGCATCCGGCGCCTTGCGCGTGAATGACGGCAATTGATTCGGGGCTAAGGCCGAGCGCCTTCGCGAGCGCGG
This sequence comes from Binatus sp. (SeqCode), assembly GCA_049590495.1. Lineage (GTDB taxonomy): Bacteria > Desulfobacterota > Binatia > Binatales > Binataceae > Binatus. The sequence continues at coordinate 1,335 of JBAWCX010000245.1, read as the reverse complement.
TACGCAATGGATGCACGCCCTGCGAATGCGTCCACACTGTCAGTGTATCGCCGTCGAACTGTGCGAGTGCGCACGACGGGCCCATCGCGGCATGCGCAATCGGCGGTTTGGAATATCGCGCCGATACGCGGATTCCGTTTTCCGCTGGCGGCGCAGGCATGCTGCCGGACTCAGTCTGGCTGTCGATAGAGCGAAGTTTGGGCAACTCCTCCGCCCAATTGCGGCCGATCGACCAGTCGCTTTCGTCTTCGATCCATTTTGCCGCCGAGCGCATAGCCTCCAGCGCTTTGACGGCCTGATACTCGCGCCCGCACAGGACGGCGGCGAAATCGCCGCTGCGGAAGACTCGGACAACGCCCGGCAAGCGCGAAATTTTCGACTCGTCCAGAGTTTCGAGACGAGCGCCGATCGATGGCGGACGCATCACCTGCGCATAGACCATCTGGGGCAATTCGAGATCCTGGATGAACCCGCCACCTGAGACTTTGGCCGGGAGATCGAGCCGGGCGACGCTCTGGCCTAGAATCGTCGCGCGATGCGCATCGCTTAATGGTACGGCGGCAGTCACGGGCATCGACCAGTCGAGTGCCGGCGCAACTTTCCAGTAGTCGAGACCAGAGTCGGCGCCGTCGCGAAGAATCTTGCCGTCGGTAACGGTGATTCGCGCGGAATCAGCGGCCAGTATTTTCGCCGCTTCACGAACGATCGCGGCGCGCGCTTGTGCGCAGGCCATGCGCAGCGACGTGCCGCCAATCTCGATCGACATACTGCCCGCGGTGTAGCTCTCGTTTGGGCAGCAGCGAGTATCGCCCGAGACGACCCTGATGCGCGAGAGCGGCAATGCGAGTTCCTCGGCTGCGATCTGCGTCATCGCCGTCACGATTCCCTGACCGAGTTCGACCTTGGCGGTGAACGCGCGCACGACGCCAGGCTCGCTGAAATCGAGCCAGTCACTGAGCCGCGGATTTTCCTGCAGGCTCCAGGGCAGCCGCGCTTCACTCATTGCTTTGCTCCAGCGGCACATTCGCGCCACGCCTTTTCGATCGCGCGGATGATCCGTCCGTGCGCGCCGCATCGGCACAGATTCGACGAAAGCGTTCGCGCGATCTTGTCACGATCGGGCGGCCCCGGATCGTTTTGAATCATCGCGACCGCGCTCATGATTATCCCCGAAAGGCAGTAGCCGCATTGGCCCGCCTGCAAGGCGAGGATCGCCTGCTGAATCGGATGCAAACGATCGTGCCGGCCGATTCCTTCGACAGTCAGAATGGACTTGTCTGCCACCGACCAGACCGCAACCTCGCATGACTTCAGCGCGCGTCCGTCGACCAGCAC
>JBAWCX010000244.1:0-6947 GCA_049590495.1 Binatus sp. (SeqCode) | reverse complement strand
GATCCGGCGAGCCGCACGCGTGGACGAACGCCAGCGTCCCGTCGCGCCACTGGCCCTGCATCGGCGCGAGCGCGGGATGCAATCCGAAATGCCCGTCGAGATCGATCACCCCGTCGTTCGCGCCCGTTCGCCCGATCGCGATCGTCGGCCGCGCGTCGTAGTACGCCGACTCGCCATGCGGCACCACTACGTTCAGGCCGTCGACGGCGCCGCGCAGGAACACGACGATCAGCCGATGCTTGTTGCTCGAATCGAGCGAGCGCGCCGCCCACGCATGCGGGCTCAGCAGCACGATTCCCGACGCCGACAGAATCGCCGCGCGCTGCAAAAACGCGCGCCTGCTAATAGAGGTGGTTACGCCGGAGGCACACTCGATGCACGAATTACTTTCCTGAAAAATTCTCATCGTGAACTCTCAGCGCTTCATGAACTCGGGACTGCCGAGTATCAGCGGCGCGCGAAGATTGGCCGGCGACGCCTCGACGGCGTTGGCTGTCGACGGTGAAAAATAATCGCCGAGTGTCGCCGCGAGTTGCACGGGATCGGGCGGCGTCATCTTTGGTCCGTGCGGGCCGGGATCGAACTTGATATTCACTTTGCCGCCGCCATTGCGCGGCACGGCCGGCGGCTCGGGGCGCATCGCGCCGCCGCCGTCGGCGTCTTCCTCGAACGGCGGGTTTTCCAGCGGCAGATTTCCCGAGCCAAGCGCCGTCGCAAAGCTGAGCCGCGTCATCATCGCGTCGGGATTCAGCCACGCGTCGCGGGTGTTGGCGTAGCCATTAGGCGTCTGACACGCGTACAGCGGCATGCCGAGAATCTGCATCGTGCCGTACAGCGGCCGGTAGTTGCGAATCGGCACGCCGGTCGCGCGCACGCACGAAACCACGTACTCGTAAGGCGTTTTGAACTTGGCGCCGTAGTTGCGCGGGTCCCAGAATTCCGCGCTAGTGAACATCGTCTCGAGCACCGCGCGCGTCTCGCCGTCGGAGGCGAGGTAGCGCTGCGCCATCCGGCTCACCAGCGCTTTGGGTGGATCGTCGGCGACGAAGTATTGCGCCAGCTTGAAGCTCAGATGCTTCGCCGTGGCGGGACTGCGCGCGAGGATATCCAGCGCATGCTCGCCTTCGTCGATTCCGCCGCCGGCGATCCGATGCCCCAGAAAAGTTTTTTCAGAAAAATCGTGACGCGATGGGTCGAAGTAAAATCCGCTCGGATCGACCGACGCCGGCATGAAGTTGCGCCGGCGTCGCATGAATGGGAAAACTGCGCCCATTTCGGCGCCCGGCATGCCCTCGCTGCCGGGTCTGCGATTCGCGCCGCCGCCGCCACCGCCGGGCTTGGGGATTCCCCATCCTGTCAGGATATGCGCGAGCGCGACTACGTCGGCCTGCGAGTATCCGCCCTCGACGCCCAGCGTATGCAGCTCCATCAGCTCGCGCGCGTAATTTTCGTTGATTCCCTCGAACTTGCCCTTCGAGCCGGCGCTGCCGGGCGCAGTGTTCTGCCAGTTGTCGAGGTAGAAGAGCATCGCCGGATGATGCGCGGTCGCGCCGAGCAGGGTGCGGAACTTGCCGAACGTATGCGGCCGAATCGCGGTCTCCTCGAACGCGCCCGTCCAGATCATGTCGAGGCCCTTGCCCGCGAAAATATTGAAGTGGTTGAACCAGAACGCGGTCATCACTTCCTGCAACTGGCGCGGGCCTTCGATCGCGCGCATCATCCGTGCCTGGACCGCCTCGCGCATCACGATTCGCTGCTGGATTCGAAGATCCTTGGTCGCGTCCTTTGTCGCAGTCTTGTCGCCGCCGCTCTCGGCCTTGGCAGCCTTGCGCGCCATGTTGATCGGCCGCTGATACTTGATGAAGAGCGCGAGCGGAGACATACGCAGAGTGTGAAGTTGGTTGATGCTTTCGGTCAGATCGCCGGGAATCGGTATCGACTCGGGATGCAATTGTTCCTGCACGTAGCGTTCGGGCCCAATCGCGCTGACCCGCTCGAAGTCGCCGGGCCGCGGCCCGAATCCGAGCCGATTAAGCACGTGCAGGATTCTGTCCTGCCTGGATTCCTCGGCAACCACGACAGATCTCTCGTCAATCTAGTACGAAGTCCGCCCGCCAGCGGATTCACAGTATTATGACGCAGCCAACGCAGTTACCGTTTACCGCGAGGCGCGGCCCCAGGCTTCGATCAGGCGCTCGAATGCTTTGCGGAGCTCGGGATCTTTCAACTCCGGCAGCTCGATCGATTTCCGCGTCGCACGCGGCACCGTACGCAGTTTTGGACGCTCGCGCCGGCTCATCCGGCCCTGCACGAATCGCAAATCTCGGACTGCGTCGTCGCCGATCCGCTCCGTCACTCGCGAGAGAATTTGCGACTTCATCAGATTCAGTTCTTGTATCCACATCGCACCCGAAACTTTTACGACCGCGGTGTGGAATTTCAGCGAGACGATTTCCGTGCGGCGCGCGATCGCCTCGCCGACGATCTCCGGCCACGCTTTCGCGAGCCGCACGATGGCGAAGTGACCCTCGCGGTCGATGCGATCGAGGAGCGGCTGCATCGCGGCGCCGATCTGTTCGGGAGCCTTGTGGCGTCGATTTGGCAAGATCTGTCCACCATAGCGCCAAGGGCATCGTGACGCATACCGACGGTATGGCCGGGTAGGTTGGCAGGCGGCGATTTTCATTAGCATAGCTAATTTGAAGCGACCGGTCAGCCAGAATTATTAATATGAGCGAAGATTTACCAAAAGTTATCAACAACCTAATATATAGTTTATGAACAGGTGTCAGTACACCACCTGTAGGGGGTCGGGGCTTGACAGGCCGCACGCGGGGCGCGCATATTGGCGCCCACGACACGCTTGGCGAGTCAAAATTGTTCGGGAGCCGTCCGAACAGGAGTGACGATGCCAAGGATTACTGAGTGCGGGCTTAATGCGCATGTAACTGAGGTGGGGAGGATGCGGCGATGGGCGGGGGAGCGATAGATTTGGAGATGGATTCGAAGTCAAAAGCAACCGACCGCATGCCAGCCGCCAGCTCGGCTCCGGTCATTTCGGGCGCGCCCGGGCGGGGCATCGTTCTCGAGCGGTTCTTCACTACCGCCGGTGTCGATCCTTATTCCCAGGTCGATTGGGATTTGCGCAGCGCCGTCATCTCGGGCGAAGACGGCCGCGTGGTCTTCGAGCAGAAAGACGTCGAGGTGCCGCGAGCGTGGTCGCAGACCGCCACCAACGTAGTAGTCTCGAAATATTTCCGCGGACCGCTCGGCACGCCGCGCCGCGAGACCAGCGTCCGCCAACTCATCTCGCGCGTCGTCGATACCATCAGCGGATGGGGCGAGAAGCAGGGCTACTTCGCGGACGCCGACGCGCGCGAGACGTTCCACGCCGAGCTCAAGTACCTGCTCCTCAACCAGAAGGCGTCGTTCAACAGCCCGGTCTATTTTAACGTCGGTATCGAGACCAAGCCGCAATGCTCGGCGTGCTTCATCCTCAAGGTCGACGACAGCATGGACTCGATCCTGAGCTGGTACCGCAACGAGGGGATGATCTTCAAAGGCGGCTCCGGCGCGGGCGTGAACCTGTCCGCGCTGCGCTCATGCCGCGAGAAACTCTCGTCGGGCGGGACCGCGTCGGGACCGTTGTCGTTCATGAAGGCCGCCGACGCTAGTGCCGGCGTAATCAAGTCGGGCGGTAAGACGCGCCGCGCGGCCAAGATGGTCGTGCTCAACGCCGACCATCCCGACATCGTCGATTTCATCAAGTGCAAAGTCGAAGAGGAGCGCAAAGCGTGGGCGCTGATCGAGGCCGGCTACGACTCCTCGCTCGACGGCCCGGCTTACGGCTCGGTGTTCTTCCAGAACGCCAACAACTCCGTGCGCGCCACCGACGGCTTCATGCAGGCGGTGCTCGACGACGCCGAATGGCAGACGCATTTCGTCAAGTCCAGCGAAGTGGCAGAGACCCGGCCCGCGCGCAGGGTGCTCCACATGATTGCCGAGGCCGCGCACGCATGCGGCGACCCCGGCATGCAATTCGACACCACCATCAACCTGTGGCACACGTGCCCCGCCAGCGGCCGCATCAACGCGTCGAATCCGTGCAGCGAGTACATGCATCTCGACAACTCGGCATGCAATCTGGCGTCGCTCAACCTGATGAAGTTCATCGACGATCGCGGCGAGTTCGACGTGCGCGCATTCCGCCACGCGGTCGACGTCATGATCACGGCGCAGGATATCGTCGTCGATAATTCCTCGTATCCGACCGACGAGATCGCGAAGAACGCCAGCGCGTTTCGCGAGCTCGGGCTTGGCTACGCAAACCTCGGCGCGCTGCTGATGGCGCTCGGGATGCCCTACGACTCTGACCAGGGCCGCAGCTACGCCGCCGCGATAACAGCGCTGATGACGGGCGAGGCTTATCTCCAGTCGGCGCGCGTCGCGGAGCAGATGGGCCCGTTCGCCGGCTACGCGCCCAATCGCGAGCCGATGCTGAAAGTGATCGAGCGCCACAAGGCGGCAGCCTACAAGCTCGATCCGTCTTACGTTCCGCTCGACCTGATCCGCGCCGCGCGCGACTCATGGGACGACGCGCTGAAAGTCGGCACCGCGGCCGGCTATCGCAACTCGCAGGCCACGGTGATCGCGCCGACCGGCACGATAGCGTTCATGATGGATTGCGACACAACCGGCATCGAGCCCGACATCGCGCTCATCAAGTACAAAAAGCTGGTCGGCGGCGGGATGCTGAAAATCGTCAACGGCACGGTCCCGCGCGCGCTCAAGCGGCTCGGCTACGACTCGAAGGAAGTGCAGGAAATCGTCGAATACCTGGACGAGAACGAGACTATCGAAGGCGCGCCGCAGCTCGCCGACGCGCATCTCGCGGTTTTCGATTGCGCTTTCAAGCCGCGCGCCGGCTCACGCACGATTCACTACAACGGCCATCTCAAGATGATGGGCGCGGTGCAGCCGTTCATCTCGGGCGCGATTTCCAAGACGATCAACATGCCCGCGGAAGCGACCGTCGACGAAGTGGCGGAGGCTTACGTCACCGCGTGGAAGCTCGGGCTGAAGGCGGTGGCGATTTACCGCGACGGCTCCAAGCGCACGCAGCCGCTCAACACCGGGATGAAGGACGTCGAGAAGGCGGTCGAGGCGGTGGCGACGATCGCGGCTGCGGACGATCGGATGCAGCGGCGCAAGCTGCCCGACGAGCGCAAATCGATCACGCACAAATTCGATATCGCAGGCCACGAAGGATACATCACGGTCGGCATGTACGAGGACGGCACGCCGGGCGAAATTTTCGTCACGATGTCGAAGCAGGGCTCGACCATCTCGGGCCTGATGGACTCGTTCGCGACGGCGATTTCGTTCGCGCTGCAATACGGCGTTCCGCTGCAGTTCCTGGTCGACAAATTCTCGCACATGCGCTTCGAGCCGTCGGGCTTCACCAAGAATCCGCAGATTCCGTACGCCAAGTCGATCGTTGACTACCTGTTCCGCTGGATGGCGTCGAAGTTCCTGGACGAAGAAGCGAAGCGAGAGGTCGGGATTATCGAGTCGGAGAAGAGTCTGTCGGCAAAATCCGAGGCGGCTCCCGCAGCGGTGGCGCCTATCGCGAGTCTGCGCGACGGCAAAGACGGCGGCATCCGCCAGGCGTTCATCAATCAAGCGGACGCGCCGCCATGCCCGGACTGCGGCAGCATAATGGTGCGCAACGGCGCCTGCTACAAATGCATGAACTGCGGCACTACGAGTGGGTGCTCGTGAGGAAGGAGTATCAAGGGTCCCGGGGAATGTGGGGAGGGGGAAACTTTCGAGAGACTGGCGATTGGGCGGGGTTGATGCGGGGGAAGGTAGCCACAAGCGGCGGCAAAGTTTCAGCCAGTCCTCGGAGAAAAGGCGGATGAGGAATTCTCCGGGACCCACCTAAAAGCAGGCGCGACCAGGCTCGCGCCATACAGAATGTGGTGGGGCGGTGGATGTGGTGACGGCAGGGGGCTGGGAGCAATCCCAGCCCCCGAATTTCTTAGGCGGTGAAGGAAGATAGACAACGGCGGAAGTTAGTGTGCGATGATCAAAAGCCTACAAACAGCAAGGCTCTCTCGCGAAGATCTGATTGAAGAAAAGGCCCGTCAATTGCTGTTTCGATATTGGAAGCAAGAACAGGCGCGGCTCGGAAAAGATATTGATCCGAAGAGCCTGCTACCCATCGACGTAGCTTCCATCGCTAGGAAAACCCTGGGTCTTGAGGTCCTAGACTCCTGGGACGTTAGTTCAGATCTGACTACGCCGCCCGATCGTAGAAACTTGGCCGGGTGGGTTGATCGCTCTAAGAGGAAGATCGTGGTGGCGCAAGAACTCCCACCAGAAGTGAAACGATTTACGCTGGCACATGAGGTGGGGCATCACCTTACGCACTCCAACGTTGTGCAATTTAGGGAAGATCCTAGAACGGATAACGCTATCCGCGGCGAACAAAAGTCGGCTCTCGAACGTGAAGCCGATATGTTTGCGGGATTTCTCACCATGCCGCGCAAACTCGTGGTCCACTACTATCAGCGAATGTTCGGCAGTTCGATTGATGGTGCTAACATGACTGAGAATCAGGCGTACGCCGTCCTGGGGGAGAACGGAATCCTTTCCGTGCTCGCAAAGCTATCAGCTCTTGACCTAGCGAAGCTTGTCGCCGAGAGGTCGTCTCTGGTTTTTGGGCAACCACGTGCGCTCGCCGAGATCTTCGGAGTTTCCTCAACGGCAATGGGAATCCAACTCTTACGCCTCGGCTTGGTCAGTTAGAGAGAACGAGATGATGTTGACCGTCGGCTTTTTCTCCGACACCTCGCCCGTTCGTTTTACGGGAGAGGCGGCCGACCGCATCGCGGTCGGTAGGTGAGGGTGCTGCGGACTATCGTGGTGTCGGACTAGTTCGCCGA
>JBAWCX010000243.1:0-8119 GCA_049590495.1 Binatus sp. (SeqCode) | reverse complement strand
GCAAATGTGGTGCGCGATCCGCGCGAACATCCCGACGCCATCTTGCCGAACCTCGCGACCAACGCGGTCTGGAAATTCTCGCGCGGGCAGGTCGCCTTCGTCTATGGCAGCTTGTGGAAACAGCGCTATTTCACGAAGATCGGCGATGACTACTTCCCGTTGCCGGTTGAGTGGGACATCGCGACGCACGTCTGGCTGCCGTACTCCGTGAGCATCGGACAAGACTGGTGGGCTCCCGACTACCCGCCCGACAACATGAACCGCCCGACGGGGCCACTGTGCGACGGATGCCATTCGGTCGGTTATGACATCCGCACCAAACAGGTGGCGGAATGGAATGTGGGCTGTGAGCGATGCCACGGTCCGGGCAGCGCGCACGCCGCGCATCCAGCGGTCGATAACATTCTGAATCCGGCGCGAACGAATTATGTAGCCGCGAGCGACACCTGCATTCAATGCCATTCGCAGGGACGCCCGCTCAATAACCCGATTGAAGGAAAATACTACGATTGGCCGGTCGGCTATCGCGTGGGACTTAAATTAGCGAATTTCTGGAAGCTCGAAGACCACGTTCTCGGCAAGCAGGACTTCTACTATTTTGCCGATGGCACGGCGCACAAGAACCGGATGCAGGGGAACGACTTCGTTCAGAGCGTCATGTACCGTCGCGGAATCAGTTGTTTCGATTGTCATGATGCCCACGGCACCAGCAACTACGCGGAGCTTCGCGAGCCCTCGGGAACATTATGCCTCGAATGCCACGGACCGGGATCTCCGAACGGGCCGCGCACCGCGACCATCGAGGATCATACTCATCACAAAGAGGGAACCCCGGGGAGCCGCTGCGTGGATTGCCACATGCCCGCCATCGAAACCGAAGGAGTTCCAGGTTCATACGTGCACGCGCACACCTTTCGGTTCATCGCACCGGCTGCGACCGACAAATACGGTATCCCAAACCCTTGCACTTCGTGCCACGCCAACAAGCCGACGTCGTGGGCCACCGCCATCTTACAAAGTTGGACCGAGCGTTCACCCTGGCGCCTTCAATAGACAATGGCATCGTCCCGTTTGTTCCCCTTCCACCAGGGAAAGGGGTGAGGGTTCTCTATATCCGGTTCCCCTTCCACCGGGGAAAGCGGTTAGGGCTCCTGGGAATGGTGGTTGTTCCCCCTTTCCGCCCCGGAAAGGGGGTTAGGGGGATAGGACAGCGTCGCGCTCGGATGACTTCTTCTGGTTCCCCTTCCCACAGTGGGAAGGGGTTAGGGGTTAGGTTCCGAGACCACTTCGGGAGCGCCTCTTTTTTCGGTGATATACCAATCACCCCTGAAACGACGGGCCGATGAAACTGCGCGGCGTAGTCGGTGCTGACGCGCTGTCTCCGCCCGGTGGCGAGAACTGGCTGCCGACCGTCAGTCCGCCGTCGACGATCATCGCCTGTCCGGTGACGAATTCCGAATCATCGCTGGCAAGGTACAAGGCCATCCCGGCGATGTCCTCCGGATGCCCCGCGCGTTGAATAGGCTGGGCCTTCGCCATCCATTGTTCCATCGCTTCTTTCACGCCGGGCTGATTGCGATGGATGATCGGCGTATTGATTCCGCCGGGGCAGATGCAGTTGACGCGGATTTTATCCTTGGCGAATTCCAGCGCAGCTGAACGCGTGAGGTTGATGACGCCCGCTTTCGCCGCGCAGTACGCGTGCAATCCGTTGAAGCCGCGGATGCCCGCGACCGACGCCGTCGAGATTATCGAGCCGCCGCCCCCTTTGCGCAGCTCGGGCGCCGCATGCTTCATTCCAAGGAACACGCCGCGCAGCAATACTGCCTGGCTCTTGTCCCAGTCCTCGACGGAAATTTCTTCGAGCGGTCCGACCGCACCACCGATTCCCGCGTTGTTGTAGATAATATCGAGACGCCCGAATTCCGTAATGGCGCGTGCGATGAGCGCCTTGATTTCAGCTTCGGCGGAGACGTCGGTTTTCTGGAAGACTGCGCGTCCCGCGTTCTCCTTGCAATCGCGGACCGCCGCCTCGCCACCTTCGACGTTGAGGTCCGCGATCACGACCGCAGCGCCTTCGCCGGCGAACTTGATCGCGGTCGCCCGTCCAATTCCGCTCGCCGCTCCCGTGATGACCGCCACTTTTCCCTTGAGCCTGTCCATTTGCGATTTCCCTCTACGTGAAAAATTCGGCGGCACGCAACGCGCGTGACACAACTCGATCTAAGTATCAGACCGCGACTTGAAGCAGGTAGCGCCGCTGTCACATCTCGAACGACGGGCCGGAGAAGCCGCTGTCCGGCAGACCCGGCAGCCGAAAGCGCGCGTTGCCGGTGTTGATTCCTCCGTCGACGACCATCGCGGTGCCGCTGATCCAGTCCGCCTCGTCGCTTGCCAGGAACAGCGCCATCGCCGCGATATCGTCGGGCTTGCCGGCGCGCGGTATCGGTTGCATTCGCGCCATATTTTTCTCCGATTGCTCCTCCGCGCCGGGACGACCGCGATGAATCAGCGGCGTATTGACGCCGCCTGGGCAGATGCAGTTGACGCGAATCCGGTCGTGACCGACTTCGATCGCGACCGCCTGCGTCAGGTTGACGATCGCCGCCTTCGCCGCGCTGTATGGCGCGAGATAGCCGACGCCGCGCAAGCCCGCGACCGATGCCGTCGAGATGATCGATCCGCCGCCCGCCTTGCGCATCTCTGGTATCGAATACTTCATGCCGAGGAACGCGGCGCGAAGCAGCACCGCAATCGTTTTGTCCCAGTCTGCCGATTCCACTTCTTCGATCGGCCCGACCGCGCCCGCAACGCCCGCATTGTTGAACATGATATCGAGACGCCCGTATTCCTTGACCGCGCGCGCGACTGCCGCCTTGATATCCGCCTCGCTGGTGACGTCGGTGCGCTGAAAGACCGCGCGTCCGCCCGCCGCCGCGCATTCCGCCACCGCGGTCTCTCCTCCCTGCGCATTCAAGTCGGTTAGGACCACGCTCGCGCCTTCCTTGGCGAAACGGAGCGCAGTCGCGCGTCCCATCCCGCTGGCCGCGCCGGTGATCACGGCGACTTTTCCCTGGATTCTACCCATTGCAATTCTCCTGCGCGCTTAAAGTCGCGCGGCATTTTGATGAGCTCGCACAAATCTCAATAGCAATGATTCAGCGGAGTCGGGTAGCGCGCATGACTGATTGGCATGCAACCGATACCGGCGCCGCGATGATATAATAGCCGCCTCCATGGCCCCAGAAGATCAAAACGAAAAACGCAGTGCCAACGAGACTCCGCCCGAACTGGCCGGCACCGAGGAAACCGGGCCGCACTACGGCTCGCTGATCGACTATCCCAAGGAATCGCCGGCACAGAGCGGTGCCAACCCCGAGGCGCTCACCCTCGAGGACGATTCGGCCTCTATCGATCAGAAGTTAGCGACCACTTCGACCGAGCCCGGCATCTATCTGCTGCGCGATCGCGCCGGCAAGGTGCTCTACGTCGGCAAGGCGAAATCTTTGCGCTCGCGCGTGCGCTCATACTTCCGCGACGGCGGCGACGGACGCTACCAGGTTCGTTTCCTGATGCGCCGGGTGCGCGACTTCGACACTATCGTCACGGCCAGCGAGAAGGAGGCGCTGATCCTCGAAAACAACCTCATCAAGCAGTACAAGCCCAAGTACAACGTCCGCCTGAAGGACGACAAATCCTACCTGAGCGCCAAGATCACCAATCACGCGTGGCCGCGAATCACCGTCACGCGCAAGATCGTCAAGGACGGCGGTCACTACTTCGGCCCGTTCGGCTCGGCCGACGGACTGCGCGAGACCATCGACGTCATCCGCAAAGTCTTCCCGCTGCGCACCTGCACCGACGCGGTGTTTCGCAATCGCTCGCGCCCGTGTCTCGAATATCAGATCAAGCGATGCCTCGGGCCGTGCTGCCTGCCTGTAGATCGCGACGAGTACGGCCGCCATCTGCACGCGGCGCAGATGCTGCTCGAGGGGAAAAATCTTGAGCTGCTGCGCGAGATGCGCGATCTGATGAAGGATCACGCGTCGCGCCTCGAGTTCGAGCAGGCCGCGCGCATCCGCGATCGCGTGCGCGCGATCGAAAAAACCGTCGAGCGCCAGACCGTCCTGCATCACTGGGGAATCGACGAGGACGTGTTCGGAATCTACCGCGAGGGCGGTTACATCGAGGCGATCGTGCTGATCGTGCGCGGCGGCAAGCTCACCAGCACGCAGGGATGGAGTTTCCAGGACCTGGAATTTCCCGTGCACGAAATCCTCTCCGATCTGCTCACCCAGTATTACTCGGGCGCGCGCAATATCCCGGACGAAGTGATCGTGCCGGTCGAGCTCGAGGATGCCGCCGTGCGCGCGGAGCTACTCTCAGAGCGGCGCGGAAAGAAATGCGAAGTCTTCCAGCCGCAGCGTGGCGAGAAGCTCCGCCTGCTCGAAATGGCCATGGACAACGCGCGCCAGAGCTTCGCCTCGCGGCGCGACAACGAAAAAACCCGCGAGCGGATGCTCGAGGATCTGCGCGTCAAGCTCGGCCTGCGCAACACGCCCAAGCGGATGGAGTGCTACGACATCTCGAATCTGCAGGGCTCGATGGTAGTCGGGTCGCAGGTGACGTTCGACGAAGGCGAGCCGCAGAAGAATCTCTACCGCCGCTACCGGATTCGCAGCTTCGAAGGCCAGGATGATTTTGCCAGCATGTACGAAGTACTGAAGCGTCGCGTCGAACGCGCGGTGCGCGAAAAAGAGTACCCGGATTTATGGGTCATCGACGGCGGCAAGGGGCAACTGAACGTCGCGCTCGAAGTGCTGCGCGAGTTCAAGCTGCTCGATCAGATCGACTGCGTATCGCTAGCCAAGCAGCACGTCCTGAACGATCGCCGCGCAAAAGAGGTCACCAAATCCGAGGAACGCGTGTTCGTTCCCCGCCGCAAGGATCCGATCGTACTGCCGAAGAACTCGACCGCGCTGTTCCTGCTCGTGAGGATTCGAGACGAAGCGCATCGATTCGCGATCACCTACAACCGCGAGCTGCGGCGTCGCGCACGGCTGCGCTCGGTGCTCGACGATATCGAGGGCGTCGGCCCGGTGCGGCGGCGCGCGATGCTCCGGCATTTCGGGAGCCTCAAACGGATTCGCGAGGCAACGGTCGACGAGATAGCGGCGGTCAAGGGACTCAACCGCGAACTGGCCGCCGAGATTCGCCGGCATCTTGACGAGATGACGGCGCTGCTCGACGTCGAGGAGACCGCGGACCCCGCGGACCAACTGGCGCTTTCGCTCGATTCATCCGCGCTGTCCGCTGAGAACGGCGACGCGCGAGTCAATGACGCGCCCGTGCGCGGCTGACATAAAAGTTCTCCAGAGCACACATCCTCGCTCGCGCTGTCTAGTTGTGTAGGCGCATAATCGTCTAGTCAAGAAGCGCGCCGCACGGCGCCGATGATGCGCAAAGGAGTGCGTAGCTATCGCCGCGGGAGCACTTTCCCTAAGACGCGCCGCCGCCCGACCGGTCAGGTTGGACTCGATCAAGTCCCACGAGATCCAGCCTCCGGTCCCGACGCTCAGCCTGCTTGAACGGCTTCCGCCAATCTACGCGGTCGCGACTTCGATCGTCGCCGGTGATGCGCTTGGCAACTTTCACGTCGCGCTTCCAACCTGGCTTGCATTGGCGTTTGCGATATTGGCGCTCGTCGCGTTTCTCGCCGCTCGAAGGACCCTCGGTCTTGCCGCCGCGTACATAGCGCTCGCACTTGCCGCGACCGCTGCTGTTGCGAACGTGCTCGAGCCGCCGCGCGCAGCGCACAACATCGCCACGATGCCCGAAGGTTCGCGCATTACGATCGAAGGTCGCGTATATCGGGAGACCGAGCACGAGCCCTACGGCGATCGGATTTACGTCACGGTCGAACGGACCGCCGGGCCGACCGGTACGATGTTGCCTTCCAGCGGCAACGTCCGAATCGCGGTGCTCGGTGGCGGCGATTTCAAGCTCGGCGACGAAATCCGGCTGAGCGCGCGCATTCACTTCCCGCGCAACTACGGAAATCCGGGAGAGTTCGATTACGCCGGACTGATGGCGCGCGAAGGCATCGACGCGACCATGACAGCGCCGAATAAGTCGCTCGGTTCAGCGAGATTTCGAATCATCGGGTATCGTTCCAGCTTTCCCGCAAGCCAGATTGAATCGATCAGAACGCAGATCGGCGAGTTCTTCGATCGCAACCTTGCCTACCCGGAAAACGCCGAGATGCGCGCGCTCGTGATCGGCGATCAAGGCGAGATTGGCGAGCCGCTTCGGCAGACATTCGCGCGCACCGGTATGGCGCACCTGCTGGTTATCTCGGGACTGCACTTGAGCATCGTCGCGGCAGCGATGTTCGCGGTGGTGCGACTTGCGATGATGCTGTTTCCCGGGCTGGCGAACCGCGGTTACGCGAACAAGGTCGCCGCGCTCGCCGCGATGCTCGCAGTATGCGCGTACGCGTCAATCGCAGGCCATCACGTGTCGACGGTGCGCGCGCTGGTGATGGTCCTCGCATACATGCTGGCCGTGGCGATCGATCGTTCGCGCGAGGCGGTCGTGTCGCTGGCCCTTGCCGCAATCGTGATTTGCGTCGCGCTTCCCGGTTCGACCGCGGATATCGGGTTTCAGCTCTCGTTTGCATCGGTGATTGCGATCGTGCTCGGGATGCGCCGATTTGCCGCCTGGTTCGCGCGCCGCAAGCGCCTCGGTATGCTTCGTGGTGAACCCTCTTTGCCGCGATGGCGGTTTCTGGAAGCCGGCACCGGCTACCTCGCGGTGTCGTTCTGGGCGATGGTGGGGACGGCGCCCCTCACCGCGTATCACTTCAACCAATTTGCGATTGTCGGCCTCGTCGCGAACGCCGTGGTCGTGCCGATCATGGCGTTCGGCGCGACGATCAGCGGACTGATTGCGGCCACGCTGAGTTTCTTTTCGGAGTCGGCCGCGCGCCCAATATTGCAATTCGGCGCGGGCGCGCTCGCGGCCGGCAATTGGCTGGCGGCGTCGTTCGTCGATTGGCCGCTCGCGTGGTTTCGCATCTTCACGCCGACGATGCTCGAACTCGCAATCGCATACGGCTTGCTGATGATTTGGTTACTCGCTCCGCTGGCCGCTGCGCCAACCGCGCCGCAATTGCGCGCCGAGGTTCCCGACGACAAAACAAACGCGCCCAAACTCGGCTGGCGTGCGCGAAGCGCCATCGCACTCGCATTCATGCTGATAGTTGACGCGGGATGCTGGACCTACGACCGCTTCTTCAATCCCGATCTGCGCGTAACGTTCCTGTCAGTGGGAGAGGGCGACGGCGCCGTGATTCGATTTCCCGGCTCGCGCGTGATGGTGATCGACGGCGGTGGCTCCTACGGCGGCTTCGACTCAGGCGAGCGAATTGTCGCGCCCTACTTGTGGTCGCAGAAAATCATGCGCGTCGATTATATCGCACTGAGTCATCCAGATCTCGATCATTTCGGCGGCTTGGATTTCATCGCCATGAATTTCGCGCCGCGAGCGTTCTGGACCACTGGCGTGACTAGCCTGGACGTCAGCTACGGACGCTTCATGGACGACCTTGCGCGCGCCAGAATTCCAATCGTGCAGGTAGGTGAGACGGCGCCAGTCGCGTCGATCGGCGGCGTCGCGATCTCGTCGCTCAACGGCGACACCGGCATCGCGAGGACGCACAACAACAGCTCGATGGTGTTGCGACTCAGTTTTGGCAGCGCGTCAATCCTGTTCACCGGCGATATCGAGTCGGCCGGCGAGCGCGCGATGCTCGCGAACCGCGGCGACCTGCACGCGACGATACTCAAGGTGCCCCATCATGGTAGCGCGACTTCCTCAACGGCCACCTTCATTGCGGCGGTGCATCCCGAGGCTGCGGTGATCTCGGACGGCTATTTGAACAACTTTCATTTTCCGGCGGATGCAGTCGTCCAACGCTACCTCGAAGCGGGCGTCATCCTGATGCGCACCGACCTCGACGGCGCCGTGATGGTCGACGCCACACCCGACAACATGACCGTGCGAACCTTCCGTAGTCGCCGTGGCGTGATCCGCATAGTTCCTACAAGAGTCTCCGCGG
>JBAWCX010000242.1:0-5278 GCA_049590495.1 Binatus sp. (SeqCode) | reverse complement strand
GGTCAGGTCTTTCCAGGTGCCGGCGACGCCCGGGACTTCCGCCTGCGCGCCAAGTTTTCCTTCGACGCCGACGGTACGCGCGACGTCCGTAACCTGTTCAGCGAACAAGCCCAAGGTCGCGGTCATGCCGTTGATGGTGTCGGCGAGGGCCGCGATCTCGCCGCGCGCATCGACGATCAACTTTTGCGACAGGTCGCCGTTGGCGACCGCGGTCACGACTTTGACGATGCCGCGCACCTGGGTGGTCAGGTTCGAGGCCATGAAATTCACGTTGTCGGTCAGGTCCTTCCAGACGCCCGACACGCCCTGCACGTCGGCCTGGCCGCCGAGTTTGCCCTCGGTGCCGACTTCGCGCGCGACACGGGTAACTTCGGCGGCGAACGATCGAAGCTGGTCCACCATCGTGTTCATGGTGTTCTTCAGTTCGAGGATTTCGCCCTTAACGTCGACCGTGATTTTTTGCGACAAGTCGCCGTTGGCAACCGCGGTCGTGACGGTCGCGATGTTGCGCACCTGGTCGGTCAGGTTGCGCGCGAGCACGTTGACGTTGTCGGTGAGATCCTTCCAGGTGCCCGATACGCCTTTGACCTGCGCCTGGCCGCCGAGCTTGCCGTCGGTGCCGACTTCCTTGGCGACGCGGGTAACCTCGTCGGCGAACGAGCTCAGCTGACCGACCATCGCATTGACGGTGTTTCCGATTCTGAGGAACTCGCCCTTGACCGGCTGGCCGTCAATCTCGAGCGCCATTTTCTGGCTCAAGTCGCCCTGCGCGACCGCACCGATGACGCGAGCGACCTCAGTGGTCGGCTGCACCAGGCCGCCGATCAGTGAGTTGATCGAACTCTCAATTTCCCGCCAACCGCCGACCGCGCCCTTCACGGCCGCGCGTTCGGTCATGCGTCCCTCGCGGCGAACCGCCTGCTCGACGCGGATTATCTCGCTGGTGATAGCCTCGTTGCGCTCGACGACGGCGTTGAACCTCATCGCGAGCTGATCGAGCAGCTTATCTTTATGCGAAATAGGCAGCCGAACCGAGAAGTCGCCACGTCCGGCGGCCGACAATGCCTTGATTAGATTCTTGAAGCGGCGCTCGTCGGACTTTCCGTTTTCCTGGGGTTCGCGATGACCAATGCGCCGAAGTTTGAGGCCATCGGTCTTTTGCCCGGTGACGGGCTGACCATTTGCCGACTGCTCATCGTCCTCCGGCTTCTGACCGCGGTTCGATTCGATGGATTCCACTCGATAGCGCTCCTGTTACGAAATCTCGCGCGCACCACCACTTTGAGAAGAATCTGCAAGAAGAGCGGTAACTGTAAGCAGAAAATGTGCCGATCCAGATAAGAAATTGAATAAAGTAAGCGATGCTAATCATAGCTAGGGTTGTTGCGCCATAAGTAAGGTTCGAATCGGCCTTTCGATCGACATAAAAGCCTGAAATTCCGGTCATCGTGAAAAATTTTCTGGTGTCTTTTTCACAGTTCATTGCTCTTCTCTAATTAGACGTTCAAGGACGTCCTGGAGGACGCCCGGCCGAAGTTGCCCGAGCGGCTGGGTCTGAAAAAATTACACCTTGGACAGTGAGGGTGCGCGCACGGACGTCATGGCGTGTCGTGAAAATGCTGAAAAGTTCGATTTTCAACTTCCGGCACATCGTTTGCTGATTTCGCGGACCGAGTGATTGCGAAGCGGCCTCATGCGGCGCGCTTGCAAACCTAACACCCGTGTCCTTGGGGCATGCCCTAGAAGTTCAAATTTGGATTCCACTTTCCGGGAGGGATCTCTTCAGTGGATAAGAAGTTGAAGGATGAATTCGACCAGGACCCCTTGATATCAGCGAAACGTCTCGATGGACCGCGACCTGCTCACAGCCGGCGCTCCTTTCTCAAGGGAATCGGGGCAGCGGGCGCAGCTGCACCGTTCGCCGCGCTCGCGGCAAGGGCAGCGGCCAAGGCGATAGAGAGGATGCCCGACGTTCTCTCGGATAGCCACTCAAGCCCAGTCAACCTGAACGGTCGTCCCAAGCAGGCATACGACAAACGTGTTAGTGCGGCCCAGGCCGATCAGAAACTCAAGGTCCCGCCGCATCCTAACAATGGCGACGAAGTGACCTACCCGTCGGGAGTCGCGAACTTCACAAAGGGCTTCAAGCACAACTCGTTCGGCGAAGTCGATCCCTCGGTCTATGCAAGCTATCTGGCGGCAGTGAAGACCGGTCAGCGTGCTGATTTCGATGCCTTGGAGATGGATGGCACCGTACCGCTGGTGGATCCGCAGGCGGGGCTGGCCTACGACCTGGAGACTTATGACGTTTCGCAGAACTCGATCCCGCCGTTCGACAACCTGAACAGTCCGGGACTCGCCGCGCAGATAGTCGAATTGTACTGGCTGGCGGTGGCGCGCGACGTCCCATACTCGGAGTTTGGAAGCGATCCCACGATAGCAGCCGCGGCTTCGGAGTTGTCGAGCCTGGCAGCTTACAGCGGCCCAAAAATCGGCGGCCAAGTCACGCCGGACAGCATCTTTCGCGGTTTCACGGCCGGCGACCTGATCGGACCGTACGTTTCGCAGCTCTTTCTTCAGCCGTTCAGCTACGGCCCGATTCCAGTTAATGGCTATAAGACTATTCTGCCCGGCGACTTCGCGACTGACGTTCCGTCATGGCTGAACGTTCAGAACGGCGCGCCCGAACCGATCCAGAACGAGAATCCCGACCCGCAGGTGAGGTATCTCCGCGACCCACGCGATCTCGCGGAGTACGTTCACAACGACGTGCTGTATCAGGAATACCTGAACGCGACGTTGATGCTGGTCAAGATGAAAGCGCCGCTGAATTCGGGAAATCCCTATCCGCCGACGGACAAGTCCGAAACCGGCTTTATAACATTCGGAATTCCGATGGTCGAGGTTCTGCTCGCGGAAGTGCTAGCGCGCGCACTGAAGAACGCATGGTTCCAGAAATGGTTCGTGCATCGGATGGCGCGTCCCGAGGAGACCGCCGCGCTGGTTCACTTCACGCTCACCAGTCCGAATAAGTATCCGCTAGACAGCAGCGTCCTGAACTCGAAGGCAGCCGCGGCAGTGTTCGCTGCTAACGGCACCTATCTCATGCCGTTGTCCTATCCCGAGGGATGCCCGCAGCATCCGTCCTATCCGGCGGCACATGCGGTGGTGTCGGGCGCGGCGGTTACAATCCTCAAGTGGTTCTTCGATGAGAGCTTCGTAATCCCCAATCCCGTGACCACTACCTCTGACGGTCTGGAGACGGTCCCCTATACCGGCTCAGACGCTGGCCAACTGACCGTAGGCGGCGAACTGAACAAGCTGGCGTCGAACGTGGGATTCGGCCGAATGTCAGCGGGAATACACTGGCGCGAGGACGTCCACCAGGGAATGCTTTTGGGTGAGGCGGTCGCGATAAGCCTGCTAAGGGATCAAGCGCACCTATACAACGAGAACTATACCGGCTTCACGTTCCACAGCTTCAATGGAAATACGATCACGGTTTGATGACTTAGGTCAGGAACACGAAGGATCTAGATCGATACGCGCTTGGGCGCCAATGGGACACAGGAGGAGTCTAATGAGAGTCAGTCGTCTGTCGCACGTTCGCGAGGTACGCAAGCTTGGGCTAGCTCTTTCACTTTTTGTTGTAGCCGCGATGCTCGCTGCATGGCCGGATCCCGCCATCGCGCAAAGCGGGTGCGGGCCGTTCGGCAATCCTCCGCAGACATTAATTATGAATGAGGTGCCGAACTGTGTGGGCGGGACGCGGCTGGGACCGTGGAATGACTCCGACGGCACACCGCGCTATGCATGCCTGTACTCGCCGGCGACCGCCACGACGTCGAACCCGCTGCCGATGCTTGTATGGTTGCATCCGTCGCTGGTGACGGCAGACTCGATCACCTCGACCAATATCCAGTCGTTCCAGAACAGTTTCAGCCTCGCCGCCGGCACCACAGGCTTTGTGCTGCTGACGCCGGAAGGTCGCGATACGACGCACTTCTATCCGGCGCCCGACAATGAGGGTCCAGGATGGGATAACTGGTATCGCCAGTTCTCGCCGGGCACTGTCAAGGTCAACGGCGTGAGTTATCCTGAAAATGTCGACGCGGCGACCATCGATCACTTCATCGCCGTGGTACAGGCGACTAAGACGGTGCTCACTAATAAGACTTTTGTCTCCGGATGGTCCAACGGGTCGGCGATGTCTTATATCTATGCTCTCAACCGCCACAACGTGAACTCGATCGCGGTGTATTCGGCGCCCGATCCGTTCCAGGCCTTCAACGATCCGTGCCCGCAAACGCCGGTGGAAGATCATCCCGCGAGCATCGCGGACATATCAGTGCCGAATCCCAAAATCCAAAGCTACCAGGTGCACAACTCCTGCGACATCGCGGGCCTATGCCCCAACAGCGAGATGATCATCAGCCAGACGGCTGCTCTCGGCGCCAATCCGGACGACGACGTGATAATCGACTCGCTCAAGCAGGAAGTTGGCTTCTGCGATCCGCTGTGCGGCACCGACCCCGACGGGAGCAGCTCCAACGTCCCGGGCGTCACGGTCGGCTCGCTGAATCATATCGAATGGCCGCTGACCTGGACCGAGCCGATGCTGGAGTTCCTGTCCACGCATCCGTAGCCCGACGGCACGTGGGATTCGCGCGCACAGCTCGGCGCGCCCTGGTTCTGATACTCGGCACGCTATGCTTCTTTGGGTGCGGAACGATGCCCAACGCGTTCCGGCTGATTCACGATCCGAGCATGTATGAGCGGGCTCCTCGCGTAGTCAGCGACGAGGGCCCGCTTTCAGCCAGCGAGAGCGCGACGATCATCAAAAGGCTCGAGGCGCGCAGTGGCGACACCGGCACCCTCGAGCGTCATCTCGCTTTCGAACAGGCAATCAGCGGAAGTCCGCTGGTACTCGGCAACAAGGTGACCTTGCTCGAGAACGGCGCTGCCACCTACCGCGCGATGTTCGCCGCAATCGAGGGCGCGACGCATACTATCAATCTCGAGACCTACACCTTCGACGGCGATCTGACCGGGAAGCAGTTCGCGGACGCACTGATTGCGAAGCGTCAGCAGGGCGTGCAGGTCAACATAATCTACGACGGCTGGGGATCGATGCTCACACACGGCAGTTTTTTCGATCGGATGCGTTCGAGCGGAGTCCGGCTGGTTGAGTTTGATCCGCTCAGCCCGTTCGCCAAAGGGTTTCGATGGTCATGGCTGCATCGCGATCATCGCAAGCTGATGGTGGTGGACGGCAGGC
>JBAWCX010000241.1:0-11333 GCA_049590495.1 Binatus sp. (SeqCode) | reverse complement strand
GAAAACGGACGCCACCGGAATCAAGGATCAGGGCAAAACCACCCGCGTCGATCTATCGCTGGAGTGAACTGCTGCGTTCGGGAAACCTAACCCCTAACCCTTTCGCTCGACGGAAGGGGACCGGTCGCGAGAGAGTTACAGCGAGCCTAGGATGCGATCCTGGACAGCCTCCCAGGCGCGGCGCTCTTCGTCGCGCGGCGCATTCTCGAGTTTCGTGCCGGCGCCGAAGACCATCGTTGGCCTGCGCGACTCGTCGTAGGCCTTCCACTCACCGGTAGTCTCGTTGCTCGGGTCGCCTGATCGCGCGAATGCCAGCCACGCGTCCTGCATCTGGGTTGCGAGCTTTTCCGCGGCCGGTCCCGTGCCTGCGAATCCGCTCATCCCCGGCATGTGATTGGTGCCGAAGACGAAGCCTAGCTCCAGTGCGTGGCACGAGCCGAGCACGCCGCCCATCGCGGGCGACGGCCACGTGAAGAGATAGCTGTAAACGCGCGAATCGTGGCGGCGCTGGACTTGCGCGAGGCGCACGCCGGGGATTCGGAAAACGCGGTCGGTCTCGATTGCGGTAAACAGATCGGCGGGCGTGACCGACTCGCCCCGTGCGGCGCGCGCTTTTTCATAACTATCGATGAGCGCGTCGGCCGCGGGAGCATCCAGGCGCCTGCTGATACGCGCGCCGAGGCCCGCGCGGTCGAGCTTGTGCAGCGAAGGATCCATCAGGGAGAACAATTTCCACTCCTCGAGCGTCGATCCGACCATCGCGGCCACGCCCGACGCCGAGCCTTCCTCTACCATCTCGATCGCGGTGCGCGGCAGGTGAGTACCGTCGGCGCACGGCTGATACGCCATCCCGAGTTCGGGATCGGGCGTTCTGCCGTCCTCGAGCAGAGTGCCTGTCAGCAATTGCGCCGGCGTCAACGCGCGGATAGCGGCGGCGTCTCCCGCCTGCACGCGGAGCCTCGACAACACTCGCTCCGCCGTGCGATTCGCGCGCGCGACCGAAGCACCGGTATGGCATGCGCCACTTTGCGGTATCGCTTTATGGAACAGGCCGCGCGCAGCCGGCATCGCCAGGATACTCCCGACGCTCATCCCGCCCGCCGACTCGCCGAAGATTGTGACGTTGCCCGGGTCGCCGCCGAACTCCGCGATATTGTCGCGGACCCATTCGAGCGCCGCGACTTGATCGAGTATCCCTTCGCTGCCGCTCGACGGAATCTTGCCGCCGGTCACGTCCGCCAGGCGGAGGAATCCCAGTGGACCGAGTCGATAGTTGACCGTGACCACTACCACGTCGCCGCGCCGAGCGAGGACCGAACCGTCGTAGAGCGGCTGCGAGCTGGAGCCGATCGTAAACGCACCACCATGAATCCAGACCATCACAGGGCGCCGCTTGCCGTCGAGCGCGGGCGTCCACACGTTAAGTGACAGGCAATCCTCGGATTGTTCGCCGTCAATCACCATCGCGGAGAGCGCGGTGAGCATCATCTTGTTCTGAGGAGCCACCGCGCCAAAGCGGCGCGCGTCGCGAACTCCCGTCCAGGGTGCGGGCTTCTCGGGCGCCAGCCATCGGCGCGCACCAACGGGAGGAGCCGCAAACGGAATTCCCTTGAAGATCAGTAGTCCGCCCTGCTCGTCGCCTTCGAGCTTGCCTTGATGGATGGAAACAGTCGCGCTCATCTGTATGAAACCTCGGTGCTAATGAATTGCGGAGGATTCTCGCAGAAGTCACATGCAGTTCACAATCGCCGTCGACGCCATGTGGCCGGCTAAATCCCAAAACGGCACACATCGCGTCTAATCGGACCGCAGACTGCGCACATTGATGAGCGATCGCTGTCTTATTCGCGGATATGGGACAGATTTTCGGGCATTGGACTTGCTGTGATCCAAGTGGATTCCTGCGCCGGGCAGGGACGGGAAGGAAATCGAATGGGCGCCTCGCCCGAGCAGAACCATTTGGCTGCGCATGATTTGGCCTCGCACGAGAGGAACCCCCAGCATCATCAGTCGAACGCCGAAGCTTTGACTCCCGACGAGCTGGCGCGCGCGGGCAATACCCGGTCTGATTTGCAGATTGCCGACGATAACGTCGCGGGTCTGTGGCGCGCCGGTGCCGTGCTGATCATCTTCTTCCAGCTAATCTACGCAGCCGAGCACCGGTATTCGTCTGCGGCGACCTTCGATGCGACGCGGAGCCTTCATTTGGTCAACATCGCTATCGGAGTGATATTTTTTCTGTCGAGCTTTACCGCCGCGATGCCGCGCTATTGGCGCCTGCTCGCCCTCTTTGTCTGTGCCGCGTTGCTCATATCGACGACTTCGATCTGCGCCGGGTCGATGCGCGTCGAAGCGCTTTTCGTGTCCGTGCTTGTCATCGTCGTGGGCGCGGGGACGCTGGCGCCGTGGGACGGGAGCTGGCAGGCCGCGATTAGCATAGTTGGGTTGACCTGCTTTTACGTCCTCACGCGTGTGCATGGGGTCGTTAATTCCGATCCCTCGATGCATTGGCTGGGACTGATGACCGCGGTGGGGCTGGGGCAGTCAAACGTTTATCTGCAGATGAAGAATCGACGCGAAACAGCGCGAAACCTCGCAGACCGGCTGAGCACCGATCAGAGACTCAGGGACAGCGAAGAGAAGTTCCGGCAGATTTTCCAGCAGAGCGGCGACATGGTCGTGGTCACCAACCTCGACACTAGCGCGATCCTCGAGGTCAACAATCAATTCGTCGTTCGCAGCCGCCTGCCGCGGGAGTTGGTTCTCGGCCGCCGCGAGATCGACTTCAATCTTTTCGCGGATCCGAGCGTCCGCGAGCAATTCATGAAGGAATTGCGGGAAACCGGCGTGGTGAAAAACCTCGAGGTCGAGCTCAACGGCATCGGCTATGCCCGAGCGATGACAGCATTGTTGTCCGCGGTCGTGGTCCGCCTGAGCAATCAACCCTGCGCGATTATCGTGGCCCGTGAGATCTCGGACGTCAAAGAAGCGGAGCGGAAATTGCGCAACAGCGAGGCCACGCTGCGCAAAATCTTCGACGCGAATCTCGATTCGGTGACGACCAGCGATCCGATCACGCGGCGTTTCATCGATGTCAATCACGAATTTTGCCGCGCGACCGGCTTCAGCAAAGAAGAGGTGCTGGGCAAGACTTATTGGGAAGTCGGGTGTTGGCCGAGCCGCGAGGAATCGGACAGCTTTGCCGCGACTCTGGCCCGAAGCGGACAAGTCCGCAACATGCGGGCCAATTTTTACGCCAAAGACGGAAGCCTCATCCCATGCCTGATGTCGGGCGTGATTCTCGAGTTGGATGGCAAGATGAGTTGCCTCACGATCGTGCGCAACATCGGCGACCTGGTAGCGGCGGAACAGAAACTCATCGACAGCGAGGCCAGCCTGCGCAAAATCTTCGACTCGATCCTTGACCCGCTGTCGATCACCGACCTTGACGGCCGCTTTGTCGATGTCAACGACGAATTCATGCGCCTCACTGAATATTCGCGCGTAGAGATCATCGGACAAGTGTACAACGAACATGCGGGCGCGTACGTCGAGTCGCTACGGGCTACCGGCCAGGTGCGCAATTTCGAAGTGACAATTCGCAGCAAGAGCGGCATCGAGATTCCGGTGCTGCTCTCGTCGGTGGTGGTGGAACTGGGCGGCGAGCAGCGCGTAGTTACGATTGCCCGGGACATTACCAGGCTCAAGGAACAGGAGCGCAAACTGCAAAGCAGCGAAGCGATGTTGCGCGAGATATTCGACTCGAGCGTCGACAATATCGCGGTGACCGACCTGCACGACGGCGTCATCATCGACGTAAACAACGAGTTGGTGCGATCGCTCGGCCTGCCCAAAACGGAATTGATTGGCAAACGCTTTGCTGAACTCGGAGTCTGGGAAAGCATCGAGCGGCTCGACTTCTTCACCGAAACCCTGCTCGAGCGGCACGAAGTCCGCAACTTCGAAACCACGTTCCGCACCCGCGGCGGCGGCACTTTTCCGGCGCTGGTCTCGGCGGTGGTGCTCGAACTCGGCGGACGCAAGTGCGCGCTGTCGATCGCGCGCGACATCACCGACCTCGAAGCGGAGCGGCAGAAAGCGTTGGCGGCTTCGGTCGCGAAGACCGAATTCCTGTCGAGCATGTCCCACGAGATTCGCACCCCTATGAATGCGATCCTCGGGATGGCCGACCTTATCGGCGAGAGCGACCTCGCCACAGAGCAGCGGCGTTACCTCGATACCATCATCAGCAACGGCAACGCATTGCTCGAGCTCATCAACAGCATCCTGGATCTCGCCCGGGTCGAGAGCGGGCGCCTGCACCTCGAGGCGGTTGAGTTCGACGTGGTCGAGTTGGCGGAGAAGGTGGCCGATACTCTCGCGGTGCGTGCCCACGAAAAGGGAATCGAGCTTGCGCTGCGATTCGGAGCAGGTCTGCCGCCGATGCTGGTGGGCGATTCGCTGCGGCTGCGCCAGGTGCTCACCAACCTGATCGGCAACGCGATAAAGTTTACTACGCGCGGCGAGATAGTGATCGACGTCGCGCTCAACCCCGGCGCGCCCAACCCGGGCAGCCTGCTGTTTTCGGTGCGCGACACCGGCATCGGCATACCGCCGGACGTGCTGCCCAACATTTTCTCCGCCTTCACCCAGGCCGACTCGTCGACCACGCGAAAATTCGGCGGCAGCGGACTTGGTCTGACAATCGTCGAGCGGCTGGTGGCCCTTATGGGGGGCAGAGTCTGGGTCGAAAGCCAACTCGGCGTGGGCAGTACGTTTCATTTTACCGCGGAGCTCGGCTTGCCGCCCGCGGTCATCAGCGAAACTGAAACGCCGGAGCCTCGCGCACTCGATCTTACCGGAGTCCGCACGCTGTTGGTCGACGACAACGCTACCATTCGCTCGATTGTCCGCCAGATGCTGAGCGCCAAGGGAGCCGCAATCACTGAGGCCGCGTCAGGGGCCGAAGCCCTGCTCGCGCTTGACGCCGCCAATCGTAAGGCCGAGGGGTTCGGCCTGCTGGTGGTCGATGCGCAGATACGGCAGGTGGACGGTTCCGAGATGGACGGTATCGAGATGATCGCGCGGATGCGGCGTGGCCAGAACGGAAATGTGCCGATTGTCATGCTGGTGAATTCCAACGGTCTGACCAGCCGATTGAATGAGATTAGAGAACTGGGCGTGAATCATTACGTGGTGAAGCCGGTCAAAAGCCACGAATTGTACGCCGCTGTGTTCGGCGCATTGGCGCAACGTTCCCCGCTCTTGCCGGCCGCCGAGCCTCGCCATGAAGCGGAGACGAACGGCCACGCGACGAATCTGCTCGATCGCCCGCTGAGCATCCTGCTGGCGGATGACTCGCCAGACAATCGCCTGTTGATTGCGGCGTATCTGAAAAAGAGCCGCTACGTGCTCGACGAGGTCGAGGATGGCCAGGCGGCGCTGGATCGCTTCATGACACGCGCCTACGACCTGGTCCTGATGGACATCCAGATGCCAGTGCTCGACGGCTACGGATCTGTGCGCATGATGCGTCAGTGGGAGGCGGCGAACGGGCGCCGGCGGACGCCGATCATCGCGCTGACGGCATCGGCGCTCGAGAACGATGTGCGGCGTACGCGTGAAGTTGGCTGCGATCTGCATGTCAGCAAGCCGGTCAAGAAATCGACCCTGCTCGAAGCAATCGCGAACGTCGTCGAAAACGCCGAGCACCAGGATGCAGAGTCGAAGCCGGCGTCGAACACTTCCTCTCAAAACTTCTAGGAGGGACTCTACGAGTGCTCAGGGTAAACTCCGCCTGCATCTTTTCTTAGTGCCGGGTGCAGGGGTTACTCCTGCCGAGCATTTGTTGGCAATAGTCGTTGAAGACTGTTTGGGGCTTGAATGCCTAAAATCCAGTGGCTATATATGTCTACGCTCTGTTTCAATGCTATGGACAACTAAAGGGAGGGAATCGGAGATGAGATTAGCGAAAACACTTGCAATCATCGCTTGTGCGAGTCTGATGTCCGCGGCTTTGATGGGCTCGGGTCGCCATGCGTACGCTCAGGATCAGGAAGAAGTCGATCCGGAAGCAGGGTCGTGGAGTGCGGATATCGACGGTTTTCAGGAATCGAGTCCCGAAAGGAAAGTGGTCAAGCCTCCCCTCGATGTTCAAGGCTGCTGGGTGGGCACCGTGACTGACAAGGGTGAAGGCAAGGGAGACGTCACTTTCTTTTTCGAGCAAAACGATACGGACCTTGGGAATCCGAGCAGCTTCAGCTTCTTTTGGAATTCGCGCAACTTCGCGGAAGGGCCGCTATTAGGTTCAGTAAGTTCGAAGGGGATCAAGTTCAAGGGCACCGCGACTTCCAAGTGCGCGATCAGCGCAAGTGGCACAGGCAACGCCAATAAGATGAGGGGAAAATATACTTTCACGAAGAAATGCGCGGAGGCTTTCAAAGGCGGGACCTTCACAATCACCCCGGGAGCTTGCTGATCGCCGATCGGCGAGAGATCTCAACAACGAGCCGGACACGCTCGCGAGTTCAGCCGGCATTTCCACCACGCTCTGCGCGACAGGCGCTTGCCGAAATCGCCAGCGTTAGCGGCATATAATCACTTAAGACTCCGTAAGACTTGCAGTATCTAGACATAATAGGCTAGATATACAGGTGAATTGTTGACGTTCTGTACCCTCTGAAGGTGGAAAATCGTTGATGAAACTATTTGTGATCATGGCCTGTGCGGGGCTGCTGTTGGCAGGCGTGATCGGCTCGTCGCACCGTGCGTATGCGCAGGACGCCGATGAAATCGATCAGAACGCCGGTGCTTGGAGTGGACCCGACGCCGGCAGCGATTACGAATCGAATAGCAAAACCAAAGTGCATCCGCTCGACATCAAGGGGTGCTGGTCAGGCAATGTTGTGGACACGGGCGATGGCGTGGGAACCGCGACGTTCGATTTCGATCAGAATTCGAATCACAAGAAACTAGTGCTGCGCGGCAGCGATTTTGACTTCGAATGGACTGATTCAGCCTTCGTACGCGCCCCGATGAAGGGCTCGGTAACTTCAACGGGATTCAAATTCACCACCAAGGTGGTAGACCAGGGTAAGGTTTGTACGGTCAGCGCAAGCGGCATGGGTGACGATACCGAGTTGATGGGAACAGTTGAGTTCGGAGGATACTGCGCGACGATGTCGCTATTCCAGAACGTGACCTTTTCGATTACACCAGGTTGCTCATAGCCGACCGGCGCGATTTTTCTCTGCCGCGCGCACACCATTTCCCGCCAGTTCGTGATATATCCGTCCCTGTAACAGGCGCACGGAGATAGAGAGATGGCGAGCGAACAACTGAACAAGGTAATCGAGCGGATCAAGTCGCAGCCGCAGAATCCTAACGCGTCGATGGAGCAACGGCGCGCTGGCATGGAGCGAATCAGCGAGCGCGTCCCGGCCGACGTGATTTGCGAGAAGGTCAACGCAGGCGGCGTCAGTGCGGAATGGATCGCGGCGCCCGGCGCGATAGCGGATCGGGTCATCCTGTACCTTCATGGCGGTGGTTACGTACTCGGATCGATCAATACGCATCGCGCGATGATCTCGAGAATCGCGCGCGCGTCGAATGCGCGAGCGCTGGCGATTGACTACCGGCTCGCGCCCGAGCATCCATTTCCCGCCGCAGTCGAGGATACTATCGCGTCATACCGTTGGCTGCTGGCGGAAGGATATCAGCCGGGCAAGATCGTTATCGCCGGCGATTCGGCAGGGGGCGGTCTCACGATTGCGGCATTGCTCGCGATTCGCGACGCGGGGCTACCGATGCCCGCCGGCGCCGTGCCGATTTCGCCATGGACTGACCTCGAAGGCACGGGAGAATCGGTGCGCACCAGGGCTGCGAAGGACGTGATGGTGACGCAGGACAATCTCGCGTCGTCGGCGAAACAGTATTACGGCGCGCACGACCCCAAGGATCCGCTGGTGTCTCCCCTGCACGCGAATTTTCGCGGTCTGCCACCGATGCTGATCCAGGTCGGCGACGCGGAAATTCTGCTCGACGACGCGACGCGAGTCGCTGCGCGCGCAAAGGCTGCCGGCGTGCAGGTCGAGCTCGAAGTCTGGGACGAGATGCCTCATGTCTGGCACGTGTTTGCGAAGCTGCTGCCGGAAGGCCAGCAGGCGATCGACAAGATCGGAAAATTCGCGATCGCGCGGACGTCCTAGCGAATCGGCGCGAGGTCAGTTGTTCATAGCGGGTAGTGCACGTTGGTGAGCTGCTCGGATACTTCCCACAGCCGCGAAGCTGCCGCGGCGTCCTGCGCAGCCGCACTGCGGCCGACGCGCACCGGATGCCCCCACAGCTCGCCCATCCCGTCAGGGCCGATGTAGTCTCCGCCCTTGATGTCGGGCGCGGCGGCTGCATACTGGGTCGGCAGCGCGCCCATCGCAGCGCTCTGCGCCAGCAGCCGGTTGCCCGCCTCGGAAAGATATTCCATCATCGACGATCCCGACATTTTCGGTCCGACGGCTTGCAGATTGGTCGCCGCGTATCCGGGATGGCATGCGACGCATAACAATTTCTTGCCGGCCGCATCCAGCTTGCGCTGCAACTCAAGAGTGAACAGCAGGTTGGCGAGCTTGCTCTGCCCGTAAGCGCGCCACTTGCGGTAGCCGTTCTTCCACTGGAGATCGTCAAAACGAATCGAGCCGAAACGATGCGCCCCGCTGGCCACGTTGACGACTCGCGCGCCCTCGGTGGCGAGCAATCGATCGAGCAGCAGGCCAGTCAGCGCGAAGTGCCCGAGATGATTGGTGCCGAATTGCATCTCGAAGCCGTCCGCCGTTTGCCGATAAGGGATTGCCATGACCCCGGCGTTGTTGCACAGCACATGCAGCGCGGGATGTTCCAAATGGAACGCGTCGGAGAAGCCGCGCACCGACGCGAGGTTCGAGAGGTCAAGCTCCATCACGCTGACCTTGGCGCCAGGCGACGACTTGGTGATCTGCTCGGCCGCGGTTCGAGCCTTGCCGAGGTCGCGGCAGGCCAGGATGACGTCGGCATGCTTGCGCGCGAACTCCAGCGCGGCTTCGTAGCCGATCCCGCTGTTGCCGCCGGTAACGACGATAGTCTTCCCCGAAAGATCCGGCATGTCATCGGCGGTCCACGATTTTTTGTCGGGCATAGCGGGCAATCCTCCTCGTCGGCAACCCGAAAGCTATCACAGGATTGGGAAAAGACGCCTACGCGGCGGGCGGCAGGGGTGACCCCTGCACCCAGTATCCATGCGAATGCGAAGATGCGAAATCCCGCGGACGGGCTTTCGCAAACTTGGTTTGACAGAATAAATTACTGGGTTCCAAGGGGTCACCCCTTGGCGCCCACCGCGCAGGTGATTGTGTTCGGCGTAACTTTCGCGCGCGCGATTCGGTTCTAGAGTCAACCATGACCGAACCCGATCAGATTGCAACTCCACGCCGCGCCGCGCTGAATTTCATCTTCATCACGGTCGTGCTCGACATGCTGGCGCTCGGGATGATCGTGCCAGTGTTGCCGAAACTGGTTGAAGACTTCGTCGGCGGCAACACCGCGCGCGCCGCCGAGATTTACGGATTGTTCGGCACGGTGTGGGCGCTGATGCAGTTTATATTTTCGCCGGTGCTCGGCGCCTTGTCCGACCGCTTTGGACGCCGTCCGGTGATCCTGCTCTCCAACTTCGGACTGGGACTCGACTACATCGTGATGGCGCTTGCGCCGGGCATCGGCTGGCTATTCGTGGGCCGCGTCATTTCGGGCATCACGTCGGCGAGCACCTCGACCGCCTACGCGTACATCGCGGACGTGGCGCCGCCGGAAAAGCGGGCGGCAGGTTTCGGGATGCTGAGCGCAGCGTTCGGTCTCGGCTTCGTCGTGGGACCGGCGATTGGCGGCGTGCTGGGCAATATCGATCCGCGCCTGCCGTTCTGGGTGGCGGCGGGATTCAGCTTTCTGAACTTCGCGTACGGCTCGCTGGTACTGCCGGAGTCGCTGTCGATTGAGCGTCGCGAACGATTCTCATGGCGGCGTGCAAATCCTGTCGGTTCGCTGAAGCTCCTGCGGTCGCATCGCGAACTCTTTGGGCTCGCGATCGTCAACTTCGTCGGCAGCATCGCGCACGAAGCCCTGCCGACGACCTTCGTTCTGTACGCGATGTATCGCTACGGATGGAACGAGCGCACTGTAGGACTGGCGATCGCGGCGGTGGGCGTGTGTTCCGCGGTGGTCGGTGCCGGGCTGGTCGAGCCAGTCGTCGCTCGCTTCGGAGAGCGGCGCGCGATGCTCGCCGGGCTGCTCTTCGGCGTCGCCGGTTTCACGATTTACGGACTGGCCGCCACCGGCGCGGTTTTCTGGGCCGCGCTACCTGTCACCGGTCTGTGGGGGCTTTCAGGACCCCCGATGCAAGGCATGATGACCCGGCACGTCGCTTCGTCGGAACAGGGACAACTTCAGGGCGCGCTCAGCAGTCTGCGCGGAATCGCGTTCATGATCGGTCCGCTCGTTTTCACAAATATCTTCGCGAGCTTCATCGGCGCGAATCGCGATTGGCATCTGCCCGGCGCGCCGTATCTGCTGGCAGCGCTGATGATTGCCGGGTCGACGGCGATGGCATGGCAGGTCACGCGCCCGCGCTCCAGCCTGCCGGAAACGACGCTGGTCGCTGCGGCAGAGGAATTTGAATAATCCCCAATCAGTCGAGATCTTGTTCCTTCCCCGTGCGCCTCACTGGCACACAGGCGCGGTCACCGGAGTGTAGTGCGGAAAGTTCGGGTCCGAGACCGGATTGCGCACCACCGGCGTGTTCGTGTCCTCGACCGTCGTCAGATGATAGAGCGGCGTCGGCTCGGGAGCCCCGAAGTTCGTAGTCGAAGAATACGGAACGGGACAGGTCGAAACGCCCGGCATATAGTTGGGATCGGTGACCGTGATTACATAATCCCTGCAACCCTCCGGAGGACACACGTAGTAGGTCTCGCCGTTCGCGTTGTTCGGACACGATGGATCCGGAGTCGCCTGGTCCTTGCAATTGGCGAGCGGCGACGGACCTACCGCGTTGCCATCCTGCTGCGCCACGTAGAGGAACAACCAGCCCGTGCCCGAATCGTAGTAGTACTTGTCCAGACTTTTGAAGGTCCCGTCCGCGTTGGTAATTTCGCTCAGGCTTGCGGCCGGGGACAGAGTATCGGTTGGATACACACAAGCCATCTGACCGCGATTGTCTTTCGCCATCGTCGTGCCCGCGGGGCATCCCTGCGAGGCCAGCGTGATGCCGTTGGCTGGGCATCCGCTGTAGTTGAACTTCGTCACACCACCGT
>JBAWCX010000240.1:0-6234 GCA_049590495.1 Binatus sp. (SeqCode) | reverse complement strand
GAGCTTGCGAGCGAATTTCCTTTGATGGCGGGCAAGACAAAATCGGGAACGCCGCGCGCGCGGCTGACCCATCTTGATGCTCGCGGGCGAATCCGGATGGTTGACGTCGGCGAGAAAGCGATTACGAGGCGCGAGGCAATCGCGCGCGGAGAGATCAGGATGGCGCCGGCGACGCTGGAAGCGATAGTCGGCGGGAAGCTCAAAAAGGGCGAGGCGCTGGCGGCCGCGCGCATCGCGGGAATCATGGCGGCGAAACGCACGCATGAGATGATCCCGCTCTGCCATCAGATTCCGCTCGAAGTCGTCGAAGTCGATTTCACGTCCGATTCGGCGAGTTCCTCGATCCAGATACAGGCTCGCGCGGTGACCGACGCGCGCACCGGCGTCGAGATGGAAGCGCTGGTCGCGGTGAGCGCGGCGGCGTTGACGATTTACGACATGGCAAAGGCGATAGATCGCGCGATGGAAATCGGCGCGATTCGGCTAGTCTCGAAACGCGGCGGCAGGAGCGGCGACTTCGTTCGGCAGGGGTGACCCCTGCACCCAGTGACTTTGGCTTCTGCGCAGGCGTCGCTCCGTTGTCGCTACATTGTGCTCAATCTCGACTCGGGCTGCCTGCTCTGCGGAGTGCTTTAGTGAATCCATCGTCGGGACATTCTCAGGAGGCTGCCAGGGCGCGGGTCATCCTCAAGCGCGGGCGGGACGGGCCGGTTCGCGGCGGCAATCCGTGGATCTTCTCGCAAGCAATCGATCGAATCGAACCGGCGTCGCCTGAAGCCGGGGCGCTTGTCACGGTGCATGACGCCTCGGGCGCGCTGCTGGGGATGGGTTACTGCAACCTGGCGACGACGATTGCAATCCGGATGATTGCGTGGGGAGAGGCTCCCGCAATTGAAGAACTGGTGGCGCGCCGGCTCAAGGGCGCGCTCGGAAGCCGGCGGCGGTTCATCCGCGACGATACGAATTCGTACCGCCTGGTCAACGGCGATGGCGACGGGCTGTCGGGCGTGGTCGTCGATCGATTCGGCGAGGTGCTCGTCGTGCAAATCCTGACCGCGGGCGCTTACCGGATGCGCGCGATGATCGTTAATGCGCTGAATGACCTGCTTCATCCGCGATCGATAGTCGAACGCAGCCATGGCGCGGTGAGGAAGCAGGAAGGCCTGGAGGATCACATCGCGGTGCTCAGCGGTGAACCTGTGACCGAGACGATTGCGGCCGAGAATGGAATCAGGATCAAGATTGATTTCGAGCATGGGCAGAAGACTGGCTATTTCCTCGATCAGCGCGACAACCGCGCGATGGCCGGCAGGATCGCGTCGGGCGCGCGGGTGCTCGACGCTTTCTGCTACCAGGGTGGATTCTCGCTGGCGGCGATTGCGGGCGGAGCGAGCAAGGTCGTGGCGGTGGATACGTCGGCGCGGGCGCTCGAAGTTGCGCGGCAAAATCTCGAGCTGAACGAGTATCCGGCGAGCGCCGTTGAGTTCGTTCACGGCGAAGCCGGCAAGTTGATGGCCGAGACGGCGAGCCGGTTCGATCTGATCGTCCTCGATCCGCCCCCGCTGGCCCGCAGCCGGGGCGACGCTGAGCGCGCGGGTCGTCTTTACGTCGAGCTGAACACGGTCGCGATGCGGGCGCTGGCGCCGGGGGGCCGTCTGATGACGTTTTCATGCTCGACGCATTTCCGTGCCGACGATTTCGTCCGCGCCGTGCGCTTCGCCGCGTCTAACGCGGGCCGCACTTTTCGCCTGATGGCGCATCTCGGCCCCGGCCCCGACCATCCCGTGCTACTCGGTCACGGCGAGGGCGAATACCTGACTGGCCTGCTGCTGGCGGATCTGTAATTTTCGGTAGTTCAGGCGGATTTCTTTCGCGCAAAATGTGGCTTGCTAAGCTGGCGGGTTTGCTTGAGTATAGGGGAAATTTTTCGATGGGATTGGCCGAATGGAGCGAAACCTCCGCGCATACAGCTTAGTCAAGACGCTTTTTGTTCTGGTCGCACTCGCGATTGCCGGGTGTCATCGCGAAGTTGCGGTGCCGCCGCTGCCGCTGCGCAATATCACGCTCACTGACAAGTTTTTCGACGTGTGGCCGACCAGCCCGACGCGTGCGTTTGTGGTCGGCGATCGCGGCAAGGTGCTGCTGACCGAAGACGGCGGCCGCAGCTGGAAACGAATCGACATCGGCACCCAGCTCGGCGTGTTCGGAATCCAGATGGCCGACGATCAGAACGGCTACCTGTGCGGGCAGGACGGGCTGGTGATGCGCACGCGCGACAGCGGCAAGACCTGGCAGCGTCTCAACTCGCGGACGCATCTGTTTATTTTCGGGTTGTCGTTTCCCGACGTTAATCACGGCTTCTTCGTTGGCGACCGCGCGCTGGTGATGAGCACGACCAACGGCGGCGAGACGTTCACGAAGCGCCAGTTGCAGCGGCTGTTTCCGCCGGAACTGGCCGACTATGCGCTGCCGTACGAGGAGCCGGTTCTTTACAGTGCGAGTTTCCTCGACGTCGATCACGGCTGGGTGGTCGGCGAGCTGGGGCGAATCTGGGCGACCGAAAACGGCGGCAAGAACTGGCAGGAGCAGCAGCAATCGCTGGTGCCGCAATGGAAACGTCCGCTCGGACCCAACGACGATCCGCGCTTCGCCGATTTTTTGCTGCCGACTTTTTTCAGCGTCTCGTTCCGCGATCAGAAGCATGGCGCGGCGTGCGGACTCGAGGGATGGGTGATTCAGACCGACGACGGCGGCAAGACCTGGCGCTTCGCCCATCAGGCGGACAAGCCGGGTGCGGCGCCTGACGCGCTGGTGCCAGGAGCGCCGCAGATTCCGGCGCGCGATCCGCTGTTCTCAATCAGCCTGTATGCCGGCGACCAGGGGATCACCACCGGATTGACGGGCACGGTGCTGCGCCTGCAGCCCAACGGCGCATGGGCGCACGATCCGTCAATCCCCGCGATACCGTTCCCGCTCAGCCAGGCGCGGTTCTTCGACGCACAGCACGGATGGATCGTCGGCTACGGCACCATCCTTTACACCGCGGATGGCGGCAAGACCTGGCGCTTCTGCCAGGGTTGAGCGCGAAGGCGCGCGGGGAATTCGGAGAACGCAATGACCTGGTATCGTTTTGGTGAATGGATTCTGCGCCGGCGCTTCATCGTGCTGGGCATCGTCGGCGCGCTGACGGCGTTCTTCGGCTACTACGCGGCGCAAACCCAGCTGGTCACGAGCTTCGGCGACCTGCTCCCGCAGAACCATCCGTTCATCCAGATCGCGCACAAGTACGACCAGTACTTCGGCAGCGTCAACAACGTGACGATCATGATCGAGGCGAAAGAGGGGACGATCTACACGCCCGAGATCATCAAGAAGATCGTGCACATGACGAACAACTTGGATCTCGTCTACGGCATCCAGCACGGCTCGGTGCGCTCGCTCACGACCGCCAGCTATTTTCGCCCGCTGGCCGGCGGCGTGATCCTCAATACGCCGGTGCTGCCCAACGGCGAAATTCCGCAGACCCCCGGCGAGCTTGACGAACTCCAGAGCAACGTCCACAAAAATCCCTCGGTGGTCTTTGGCCGCTTCGTCTCGCTCGACGACAAGGCCGCGGTTATAGAGGGCAGCTTCCTCGAATCGCGGCTCGACTACACGCGCATCTTCAACGAGATTCGGCGCGTCGTCGTCATTCCTGAGCGCGATGCGACGGTGCACATCTACTACGGCGGACAGCCGATCCTCTACGGCTGGGTGTATCACTACACGCCGGAATTTCTCTGGATTTTTGTCGCGACGGTGCTCGCCGTGTGGATCCTGCTCTACCTTTATTTCCACGACTGGCGCGGCGCGCTGCGGCCGACGATCTCCGGCGTCATCTGCGCCATCTGGGGACTGGGCTTCATCCGGCTGCTCGGCTTCGGACTCGACCCCCTGGTGCTCGTCATCCCGTTTTTGATAACCGCGCGCGCCGTCAGCCATTCCGTGCAGATGCACGATCGGTACTACGAGGAGTTCTACCGCCTGCGCGACAAGGAAAAGGCCATCCTGTCGTCGTTCGCCGAGTTGTTCGTGCCGTCGCTGTCGGGAATTCTGACCGACGCGTTCGGCGTGCTCGTCATCCTGCTGGTGCCGGTTCTGTTTCTGCAGAAACTCGCGATCACCGCGAGCTTCTGGATCGCCGCGATCGTAGTGAGCGAGCTGATACTCAATCCGATCGTGTACTACTACCTGGACCCGCCGCACATCGACGTGATCGAGCGCCGCGAGCGCGGCTTCTTCAAGCGAATGCTGATGGCGATCGCCAAGCCAATGCTGGAACGCCGGGGGCGCATCGCCACCTTCGTGGCCACCGGCGCGGTGATCGCGCTGTGCGCGTTTTTCTGGACCGGTCTCAAGGTGGGAGACCCGTCGTCCGAATCGCCCATCCTGTGGCCCAACTCGGCGTATAACAAATCGATGGCCGCGATCCAGGAGGAGTTCGGGGCGATCGAGCAGTTCGTCGTCGTTGCGGAACTGGCCAAGCGCGATTCGCTCAATGATCCGAAGCTGTACCACGTCATGGACGAGTACGAGCGCTACATGGAGCGCGATCCCGCGGTCGGGCGCACATTTTCGGTAGCCGATCTGCTCTCGAATGGCGGCTCGGCGCTCAGAGAATTTCAGCCCAAGTGGAACGTGCTGCCGACCACAGCGCGCGGGACCGGACAGCTGCTCGGCGGATTGCTGGCGGGAGCGTCGCCGCTGTCGATTGCCTACATCATAACGCCACGGCGCGACGCCACGCAGATGACGGTCTACACCAAGGATCGCGAGGGTGAAAACGTGCAGCGAGTAGTGCTGCGCACGCAGCGATTTTTCGCCGAACCCAATCATCAGGTGTCGGGCGTGACCTTTTCTCTCGCCGCGGGGATAATCGGCGAGCTCGCCGCCGCCAACCAGGAGATCATCGACAACGATCTTTTGCTCAACGTGCTGGCGTTCGCGACTATCTACATCATAATACTCATTACCTACCGGTCATTCATGGCGGGACTCTATTTGCTATTCCCTCTGGCGCTCGCAAATGCGGCGATCAATGCCTACATGGGCGCGCACGATATAGGTATCAACATTAATACTTTGCCAGTAGTCACTGTGGGCGTCGGATTCGGAATTGACTATTCTATTTATATAGTAAGCCGGATTATCGAAGAACTGGCGGAAGGCTACGATCTCAAGGAAAGTACCTATACGGCTTTGATCACCTCGGGGAAAGCCGTCGCCTTCACCGCGCTGACGCTGGTCGCGTCAGTTCTGTTCTGGTACTGGTCGAGCATCCGGTTCGACGCCGAGATGGGCCTGCTGCTGGCGGTCTGGATGTTCGTTTCGATGCTCGGCGCGATGACTATTCTGCCCGTCCTGATCGTGACTTTCGATCCGGCCTTCATCCGCAGTGAGAAGGAACGCGTGGTGGCATCGAAACGCCTCGACCTCGAGGGTCACACGGTGGCCGCATCTTCCTAATCATCGATGCTCGTGGATAATCTGATCCGGTGCCCGCGATGAAACTCGAGCGGCTGGATCATTGCGCTATCGAAGTGGCGGACCTCGCGCGCGCGGAGCGTTTCCATAATGCGGACCTGAGATCCCGCGCGTCCGCGGTCTATCGCCGATGAACTCAGGTCCCATGATCCGTGCGGAGGATCTCCGCAAGCACTACGGCGAACGCGTTGCGCTCGACGGCGTATCGTTTACGGTGAATGCCGGCGAGATCGTCGGCCTGCTCGGTCCCAACGGGGCCGGCAAGACCACAACGCTTTCGATTCTGTCGGGCGTGATCGCGCCGGACTCAGGCCACGCCTCGATTGCCACTCACGATCTCGCGACCGAGCCGCGCCTGGCGCGCCGAAGCGTCGGCCTGGTGCCGCAATCGCTCGCGCTCTACCCGACGCTGACCGCGCTTGAGAATCTGATGTTCTGGGGACGCATCCAGGGGATGCCCGCGCGCGATGCTCTCAACCGTGCGCGCGGTTTGCTCGAGGAAGTCGGTCTGAGCGATCGGGCTGACGAAGTGGTGGAGGAATTTTCAGGCGGCATGATGCGCCGATTGAACATCGCGTGCGGAATGATCCATTTTCCGGCGGCGATCATGCTCGACGAGCCGACCGTCGGCGTCGATCCGCAATCGCGCGGACGGATCTTCGCGGTGGTCGAGGCGGCGGCGCAAGCCGGCGGCGCGATCCTTTACAGCAC
>JBAWCX010000239.1:0-11293 GCA_049590495.1 Binatus sp. (SeqCode) | reverse complement strand
ACGCGGAGCCGTTCTCCGACAAGGTGCTCGGCGTCGAAGGCAACTCGGAGTACGTCCTCGAAGTGAACGGCGGCTTCTGCGCAAAGCATCAAATCAAACCCGGCGATCGGATGGACTTCTCCGGATTTTCGACTCATGCGTCGCAGTAGTCGGGCGCTTTAACCGGCCGCCCACATGCGGTATCTATCTTGCCGGTGGCGCGTGACGGGCGCCTTTTTGTTTGCCGTCTATCCTGCTTCATTGCGGTTGTGAAAAATGGGCCTTAAAGAAAATCTCGAACGTCTCAAGGAGCTCACCCGCGAAGCGGAGGCCGCCGGCGGCACCGATCGCGTCAAGAAGCAGCGCGCTCAGGGACGCATGACCGCGCGCGAGCGCGTCGAATTTCTCCTCGACCGCGGATCCTTCGTCGAGATCGACAAGTTCAAGACCCATCGAATCACCGACTTCGAGATGGCCGAGAAAAAAATCCCCGGCGACGGCGTGGTCACCGGCTACGGCACCATCGACGGCCGCCAGGTCTGCATCTTCAGCCACGACTTCACCGTCTTCGGCGGCAGCCTGTCGGGCGCCTTCGCAGAGAAGGTTTGCAAGGTGATGGACCTCGCGGCGAAGACCGGCTGTCCGGTGATCGGCCTCAACGACGGCAGCGGCGCGCGAATCCAGGAAGGGGTCGTGTCGCTGGCGGGCTACGCGGATATTTTTCTGCGCAACGTGATGTCATCGGGAGTGATCCCGCAGATTTCCGCAATCATGGGACCGTGCGCCGGCGGTGCAGTGTACTCGCCCGCGATGACTGACTTCATCGTGATGGTGCGCGACACCTCGTACATGTTCATTACGGGTCCCGACGTGATCAGGGCGACCACACATGAAGAGGTCACGATGGAGGAGCTGGGCGGCGCCGATACACATAGCCAGAAATCCGGCGTTTGCCATCTCGAGGCCGACGACGACGCGGGCGCACTCACGATGATCCGCGAACTGCTTTCGTACATGCCGTCGAACAATGTCGAAGATCCTCCGTTCGTCGCGAGCGGTGACGATCCCGCGCGCACCGATGCCGCGCTTGATTCGATCGTGCCCGAGAATCCAAACAAGGCCTACGACATGGCCGAGATCATCGGCCGCGTGGTCGATGACGGTCTTTTCCTGGAAGTGCAGAAGGACTACGCGCACAACATGCTGATCGGGTTCGCCCGGATGGGCGGGTACTCGGTTGGCGTGGTTGCGAATCAGCCGGCGTTCCTAGCGGGATGCCTCGATATCGACTCGTCGGTGAAAGCCGCGCGCTTCGTGCGCTTCTGCGACGCGTTCAATATTCCGATCGTCACGTTCGTCGACGTGCCCGGATTCCTGCCAGGCACCCAGCAGGAGTTCGCCGGAATTATCAGGCATGGCGCGAAACTGCTCTACGCGTTTTGCGAGGCGACCGTTCCCAAAGTGACGGTGATAACGCGCAAGGCCTACGGCGGCGCGTACGACGTCATGTCGTCGAAGCATATTCGCGGCGATTTCAATTTTGCGTATCCGAGCGCCGAGATTGCCGTGATGGGCCCCGAGCAGGCGATCAACATTGTCTTTCGCAACGAACTCGCCAAGGCCAAAGATGCGGTCGTCGAACGCACGCGTCTGGCCGAAGACTATCGCAAAACTTTCGCGAATCCGTTCAAGGCCGCGGAACTCGGCTATATAGATGAGGTGATCATGCCGCGCGACACGCGCCCCAGGGTAATCAGCGCGCTGAAGGCGCTCGCGAACAAGCGCGAAAAGAATCCCCCGCGCAAGCACGGCAATATCCCGCTTTGAGAGAGCAGCGTCCTTCCCAAGCCTTAGTTTCGGGTGCAGGGGTCACCCCTGCCGAAGGAAGTTTGAAACCCACCGCGGGTTTCAAATTTAATAAAGTGATTTTCCCGACGCGCGATTCACGATTCTGCCTTTGCGCAGTTAGCTCGCGTCGGCCGAATTCAGTATAAAATTTGGTTAGCCAGGGAAGATTGATGTTCAAGCGGATCTTAATCGCCAACCGCGGCGAGATTGCCGTGCGGATCATCCGCGCATGCCGCGAGTTGGGAGTCGAATCGGTCGCCGTCTATTCGGACGCCGATCGCGCTGCGCTGCACGTTCGCGAAGCCGATCATGCCTACCCGGTTGGTCCCGCGCCTGCGGCCGAGAGCTATCTTAACACCGCGAAAATTCTTGAGGCCGCCAAGCGCACGAAGGCCGACGCGGTTCATCCTGGTTACGGCTTTTTCTCCGAGCGCGCCGCGTTTGCACGAGCCGTGCAGAAGGCAGGCCTCACGTGGATCGGGCCGCCGCCTGAAGCGATCGAGCAAATGGGCGACAAGGTGGCCGCGCGCAAGTTGATGTCGGCGGCGGGCGTGCCTGTCGTGCCGGGCTCGCCAGGAACCCTCGAGACCGAAGCGGAAGTCGCCGCAATCGCAAAAAAGATCGGGTTCCCAATCATGGTGAAGGCGGCCGCGGGTGGCGGCGGCAAGGGTTTGCGCTTCGTCGAAAACGACAAAGACCTCGCCTCGGTGGTGCGCACGGTCGCGAGCGAGGCCAAGTCGTCTTTCGGCGACGGTCGCTTTTACGTCGAAAAATTTCTCAAGCAGCCGCGCCATATCGAGGTGCAGGTACTCGCCGACGCCCACGGCAACACGGTCCACGTCTTCGAGCGCGAATGTTCGATCCAGCGGCGCCATCAGAAGGTTGTCGAGGAATCGCCGTCGCCCTTCATCACGCCCAAGATGCGCGCCGAGATGGGCGAGGT
Source organism: Binatus sp. (SeqCode) (assembly GCA_049590495.1). Lineage (GTDB taxonomy): Bacteria > Desulfobacterota > Binatia > Binatales > Binataceae > Binatus. Next base: position 8,523 of record JBAWCX010000239.1, on the reverse strand, counting down.
CGCGGTGCGCGCAGCCAAGGCGGTCAACTACGTCAGCGCGGGAACCATCGAGTTCCTGGTCGACGCCGAGCGCAACTTTTATTTCCTCGAAATGAACACGCGCATCCAGGTCGAGCATCCGGTCACCGAGTTGGTGACGGGCATCGATCTCGTGCGCACGCAAATCGAAATCGCCGCGGGCGCGAAGCTGCCGTTCAAGCAAAAGGATCTCGCGCAGCGCGGATGGGCGATCGAGTGCCGCATCTATGCGGAAGATCCCGCGGCCGGTTTCGTGCCGGCCCCCGGAAAGATCGAGACGCTAAGATTTCCCGACGGTCCGGGCGTGCGCAACGACGCCGGTGTTTATGCGGGCGCCGAAGTGCCGGTCTTTTACGATCCGATGATCTCCAAGCTGGCGGTCTGGGGCTCGAGTCGCGAGCAGGCGATCGATCGGATGCGGCGTGCGCTCGGTGAATTCGTGATTTCCGGCGATTTGCGCACCAACCTCGACTTCCATCGTTGGATCATGACGCATCCCAGATTTTTGAAAGGCGACTTCGACACCAACTTTATCAATCAGGAATATCATCCGAATGAAAACGGCGCCGCGCCGCGCGGTGCGGAGCTCGCCGCGATTTTTCTCGCCGCGATCGCGGCGCAGAAGAACACCAATCACGCCAACGGCGCCGGCCCGCAGCCGGTGGCGGCTCCGAGTGCGTCCGCATGGCGCATGATCGGCCGGCTCGACATGCTGCGGCGATAGCCGGGAACCCTGTCGATGCGATACCTCGCGATTCTTGACGGCAATGAACACGAAATCGAGATTGAAGAGCTCGCCGCCGACTCGTTCTCGATTAGTTTCGGCGAGAATCGCTTCGAAGCCGATTTGCGCAGAGTCGGGCCGGTGTCGTTTTCGGTGATCGTTGACAATCGCTCGTTCGATTTTGACGTGGCGCGCGACGGCGAGGAAACTGTCGTCGCATCGCGGATCGGCTCGACGCGGCTGACTCTCGCCGATGCGGCCCGGCGCACTGCGCGCGCGGCCGGCAAGCGTCGCGAAGTCAGCGGCCGCGTGGAAATAAAATCCGCAATGCCGGGACGGGTCGTCAATGTTCTCGTCGCACCCGGAGACGAAGTAAAAGCTGAGCAGGGAATAATAGTCGTCGAGGCGATGAAGATGGAAAACGAAGTCAAGTCGCCGAAGGCAGGCAAGGTCGTCGAAGTAAAGGTGGTCGCGGGCCAGGCCGTCGAGAAAGGCCAGCTGATGATCGTTATCGAGTAGAACACGATGGCAGAAGACGATCGCAAAATCGCGTCCGCGCGCAAGGATTGGGAGGATCGCAAACTGAATCCCGCGCTGAAGCGCGGCGCGGAGCGGAAGCCGAAGTTCGTCACCAGCTCGGGAATCGACGTCAAGCGAGCGTACGATCCCGAGGACTTGAACGACTTCGATTTTGTGAACGACCTCGGCTTTCCCGGCGAGTATCCGTTTACGCGCGGTGTGCAGCCGACGATGTATCGCGGACGGCTGTGGACAATGCGCCAGTACGCCGGCTTCGGCAGCGCGGAGGAATCAAATCGCCGCTACCGCTACCTGTTCGACCAGGGTCAGACCGGACTGTCAGTCGCGTTCGACCTGCCGACTCAGATGGGCCGCGACTCGGATCATCCGCTGGCTGATGGCGAAGTCGGACGCGTCGGCGTGCCGATTTGCTCGCTCGCCGACATGGAGACGCTGCTAGCCGAGCTGCCGCTCGACAAGATTTCAACTTCGATGACGATCAACGCGACCGCGTCGATCCTGCTGGCGCTGTACCTGGTCGTCGCCGAGCGACGCGGCGTGAGCTGGAACAAGGTGAACGGCACTATCCAGAACGACGTGCTGAAGGAATACGTGGCGCGCGGGACCTACATCTATCCGCCGCGCGGCTCGATGCGAATCATCACCGACATTTTTAGCTTCGCGACCAAGGAAGTTCCAAACTGGAATACGATCTCGATTTCCGGCTACCACATCCGCGAGGCCGGCTCGACCGCCGCGCAGGAATTGGCGTTCACGATTGCCGACGGGATCGCATACGTCGATGCGGCGCTGAAAGCGGGTTTGCAAATCGACGGGTTCGCCAGCCGGCTATCGTTCTTCTTCAACGTGCACAACAACTTCTTCGAGGAAGTCGCGAAGTTTCGCGCGGCACGGCGGCTGTGGGCAAAAATCATGAAGGAGCGTTTCGGAGCGAAGGACGAACGCTCGATGATGATGCGGTTTCATGCGCAGACCGCCGGCTCGACGCTGACCGCGCAGCAGGTCGACAACAACGTCGTGCGCGTGACGATGCAGGCGCTGGCCGCCGTGCTCGGCGGTGCGCAATCGCTGCACACCAACTCCAAGGACGAGGCGCTCGCGCTGCCGACTGAGTCCTCGGTTCTGCTCGCGCTGCGCACGCAGCAGCTTATCGCGCACGAGTCGGACGTCGCGGACACGATCGATCCGCTCGGTGGTTCGTACTACGTCGAACGGCTGACTACCGAGCTCGAAAAAAAGGCAGTCGAGTATTTGTCGAAAATCGACGACTTCGGCGGTGCGGTCGCGGCAATCGAGCGCGGCTACATGCAGCGCGAAATTCAGAACGCGGCATTTATCTATCAGCGCGAGATTGAAACCGGGGATCGAATTATCGTAGGTGTCAATCAGTTTACCGAAGGCGGCGCACCGCCGGGGGAAATTCTGCGGGTCAAGCCCGAGCTCGAAGAGAAACAGAAGGCTGGCGTTGCGCGCGTGCGGGCGGAACGAAACGCGGCGACGGCGACCAAGGCGCTCGCGCGGGTCGAGGCGGCTGCGCGCGACGGTCAGAATCTGATGCCGCCGATAGTCGACGCGGTGCGGGGATGGTGCACGCTTGGGGAAATTTCGGACGCAATGCGCAAGGTGTTCGGCGAGTATTCGCCGGTGAATACCGTATAGCGTTCGGCGTGCGGATTCGTATAAAAGAAAGCGGACTGTGAACGTTAACCGCGACGACACGCGCGATCGATCGGAGAGAAAGTAAATGGGGCCGATCCCGAAGGGGACATTTCTGACCAAGGGCGTGGGGCGGCATCGCGAGAAGCTGACTTCTTTCGAGCTCGCGTTGCGTTCCGCGGGCATCGCCGAGTTCAACCTCGTGCGCGTCAAGTCGATTTTTCCGCCCAACTGCAAACTGCTGAGTCAGCAGGAAGGCCTGAAGTACCTGACGCCGGGGCAGATCGTTTTTGCCGTGATGAGCGACAACGCGACCAACGAACCGCATCGGCTGATCGCGTCGTCGGTCGGCGTGGCGCTGCCCAGCAATCCGGCCCAGTACGGATACCTGTCGGAGCATCACAGCACGGGCGAGACCGATCAGAAGGCCGGCGACTACGCCGAGGATCTGGCCGCGATGATGCTCGCGACAATTCTTGGTGTCGATTTCGATCCGAATCTCAGCTACGACGAGCGCAAGGATCTGTGGCGCATGTCGGACAAGATCGTGACGACCCGCAACGTGACGCAGTCTGCCATCGGCGATCGCGACGGGCTGTGGTCGTCGGTGGTCGCGGCCGCGGTCTTCGTCGATATTCCCACCAACGGCAAGTAGTTTGAACGGCGCGAGACCGGCGCGTACTCTTTAATCATGGCTACACAAATTCTCTACTGCTCGGCTTGAGGCTATAAGCCACGCGCGGCCAGTCTGGCCGCCTCATTGGATTCCACGTTCGGCGAGAAAACAGAAATCACCGCCGGCAAAAGCGGTCAGTTCGACGTCATCGTCAACGGAGAGCTGGTCTTCTCGAAATCGAGCACCGGCCGATTCCCGGTCGACGGCGAAGTCGAGGAAATTTTCGCGGCGCTCAAAGAAGGCCGTGAGCCTCAGCCGGTCGAAATAAAGAGGCCGGAAGGTTTTCTCGGACGCGTGCTCGGCAAGCTCATGAACTGATCGAATCGGCGCCGGCCACGAAATTTCCCGACCGGAAATCAATCCGCTAAGTATGCATATCGAGGAATTCCTTGAAGCCGCTGCGCTCGTGCGGCCCAAGGATCGCCATCTCGAGAATTCCCATCCCCTCGCGCGAGCCCATTTTCGCGTGGCACACCGCCTGGATGTGCTGATGCAACAAGTCGCGCTCGTTGACGTCGGCGGTTTTGAACGATTCGTACGTCGAGGCGTCGGGGCCGACGTACATTCCGTGGCCCCACTTCGGATGAAAGTAGCCAATGCCCTGCATGTAGAAGTTGTAGAGCGTCTTCAGTTCGATGCGGCTTTCACCGGCGCGCGGCGAACGTAGAATTATCTCGGCCGTTTTGGCGTGGCGCGTTCCGCGAGCATAGTCGATGTTGAACTCGACTCCCGTCGCGACGTCGAGCGGGGCGCCGGGCTCCGCGCTCGTGACCGCACCGAACTGATGCCATCGTGAGCCGTCGGCGTTTTCCATGGCGTCGCAATGAGTGCAGACGTCCTCGAAATTCGTCGGCGACCACAGCCAGTAGAACTGGCCCATCGCCGCCGAGGGCACGCCCGCGGGATCCTGCGGCCCGATTCCGCGCACGCCCCACGAACGATCGCGCGAACCCCACACTCGCGACGGCTTCGCGTCGTAAGTCTTGCCGGCTACCGTCAGGCTGCCGCTGTAACCCCCGTGCTGCGTGAATCGCGTGAGATCCATGACGAGGCGCGGACCGGCGCGGCGCGAAAAGCGAGGCTCCTCGATCGCATCGGCGCGTGCCTCGAACACCAGGTCCGCCTTGACGGCTTCGTGATCGACGCGAAGACGCATCGATCGCAATGGCCGCACGATCTCGATTGAGATCGGGCCGGCGCGCGTGTCCATCCGCTCGGCGCCGAGCACCCGCGACGCGCGCACGCAATGTTGCACGCCACCGGCGACGACGCTGAATGCGCAATCGAGGATTCCGACGTTTGGATAAATTCCCATCGCGACCGCGAAGTATGGCTCGCCCTCGCGAAAGTATCCGTTGAAAAAAAATCGATCGTAAAAGTTGCGGTCGCTGGTGAATACCTGCTGGACCGGCTCCGGCGTCTGATGAATCGGATAATCGTCGCCCTGCGTGATCATCGTTTTCTCCTGGCGTGAATTGAGCGCGCGTTCGTCGATCAGGTCGGGAAGATTTTGCCGAGCTCGGCCGCTTCGAGGCGGATGCCGAAGTAAAATGGGCCGAACTTCGCGTACGACGCGCTGGCCTCGTCGAAACGCATCTCGTAAACGAGTTTCTTGAAGACCAGTGGATCGTCGGCGAAGAGATCGACGCCCCACTCCCAATCGTCGAATCCGATCGAGCCCGAGATAATCTGCGTCACCTCGCCGGCAAAGCGCCGCCCGACCATGCCGTGATCGTGCATCAGGCGCTGGCGCTCGTCGATCGGCAAGCGATACCAGTTGTCGGCGCCGTCGCGCTTCTTGTCCATCGGATAGAAGCACAAGTAAGGCCGCGCGGGAATTTTCGGATACAGACGCGGCAAAATCTTTTCGCGCTGTCGCGCGATCTCGGACTCGATCTCGGATTTCCATTGCGGCGAGCGGGGTCCGACGCCGCTCTCGACCAGCCGGCGATACAGCGCGACCGTCGCTTCGTAGAGGCCAATTTCAATCACCGACAGGTACGACGTGGTCGGTTCCAGGTAGTCGCTGACTGCGAGCGCGGCGACGGCGAGTTCGGCCTTGCCGAGTTCCTCGAAGCTGCGACGGAAGTGGACGATCATCAGATCGCCCTTGTGGCCGAGCGCGGAGAAGAGCGCAGTCTCACCGTCTTCGCGCCCGGACATCTCGCCGAACAGCTTCGACGCTTCATTGAGAGCCGCGTCGCGCTTCGCGCCGTCGAGCGCGCGCAATTCCCGACGCCGCACGCGGAACATCTGATGCAGAATCCCGTAGCCTTCGAGAGTAAGCGGCGCAGCCGGAAAATCGGCGGGAATCTTGGTCCGGTCTTTGCCTCGATTTTGCTCGGGACGGTCGCTACTCATGGCGGCATTCTAGACGCTACGCAGCCGGTTGTCTTGCGACGCGCGAACGCCGGCACGCACCGACAAGGGCCTCCGCAACGGCGGGGTTCGACGCCCAGTGCGCGTGAACATACGAAGCGAGAACATTTCCGACGCGATAGCCTTCGACGAACGACGATCCACCCCATCGTGGCGCGACATTGTAGATGCGATCGATCCGATTCGCGCCGTCAGCGCCTTCGAGAGTCGAATAACGAAACTGATGGCCCCGAAATCGCGTTTGCGCGGGACCGAGAATCGAGTCGGCGCGGGTTTCGACCTCGACGTAGCCGAGCGCCTGCAGCCTGTCCGACATCGCGGCGACGCCCGGGATGATCGCGGCCATCGGCCACATCGCGCCGTCAACTGTGCGGATGCCGTCGGTCAGGTACATCAGGCCGCCGCACTCAGCGTAAATGACGCCGCCGAGAGCCGCGAAATCGCAAATGGCCGCGAGCATCGCGCCGTTCGAAGATAGTTCGCGCGCAAACACTTCGGGATATCCGCCGCCGAAGTAGAGCCCGTCGATATCGGGCAATTCGCGATCGCGGATTGGCGAGAAGTTGACGATCTCTGCGCCGAGCGAGCGGAGCCGATTCAAATTGTCTTCGTAGTAAAAATGAAACGCGGCGTCGTAGGCCACGCCAATTCGACAGCGCGGCCACGAAGCCAAATCACGTTCACTCGCGCCGAACACGGAGCCGGCTTCAAGCGCAGGCGCCGAGCGCGCAATCTCGAGAATCGGCTCGAGGTCCAGCCAATCTGCCGCAAGCCGGCTCCAGCCGTCGAGCAATCGTTGCGGCACGGCCGATTCATCGGCTACCAGCAGGCCGAGATGCCGCTCGGGAAAAGCGAGGTCGGCACTGGCGGGAAATCCGCCGACGATGGGAACTTCGGGCCGTGTGGCGCGCAATAGATCGAGATGCCCGCGCGAACCGACGCGGTTGCAAATCATGCCCGCCACGCGAACTGCCGGATCGAAGCGCGCAAACCCCACGGCCACTGCGGCAATCGTGCGCGCGACACCCGACGCGTCGGTGACAAGGATCACGGGCGCGTCGAGCCACTTCGCGATCTGGGCGGTCGATCCTTCATCGCCGGTCGGCGTCGCAGAATCGAACAGACCCATCATCCCTTCGATCACCGCGAGGTCGGCGCCGGCGGACGCGCGCGCAAATGTCGCGATTACCGCATCGCGATCCATCATCCAGCCGTCGAGATTATGCGAGCGAACGCCGGCAGCGCGTTCGTGATAGCTGGGGTCGAGATAGTCGGGGCCGCACTTGAACGCCGCGACCTTGAGGCCGCGCGCCCGCATCGCACCCATCAACGCGACCGTCGCCGTGGTCTTACCGACGCCGCTGCCGGTTGCCGCGATCACGACGCGCGGAATTTTTCCCGAGGGAGCCATCGCGAGTGGCGATTCTACTACAACGGGATCGCCCGAACCTCATGCGGGCTGGACTAGCCGCTGGCAGGATTCTCGGTGGGAAAGAAAATTTGGTGCTCACTCGCCTGAACACGGCGCGCGTAGCGAGCACCGAGGTCGAACCACTCGAGGCCGGGCAGGCGCGCGATCGATCTGTCGACCGCCGCCATGCATTCGACGCCGCTCTCATCGGGAAACAAGTAAGCGCACACCCGCCGCATCGCGCGATCGCCGCGCACGGTTACTCCTACCGGGGTCCAGAAGTGCCGCACCAGGAATGCGGTCAGGCGCCGCGCAGCGGGCGCGCGCAGCCGCTGTCGCGCCTGGTTGAAGTAGAACGCAAAGTGGCGGCGTTCGTCTTTGATGATTCGTTCGAGGATCGTCGTCAGCAGCGGGCGAGCGCTGTCAGAGCGCCCGTGCGCTGAATCGGTGCGAGCGATCAATGCCTGGTAGCCGGTCAGCGTCGAGATTTCGTTAATCGCACCGAACGTCATGTGCACCGCGGGAAAATGACGGTTGACGCGCGACAGGATCGCGATGCCGGGCCGGATTATGTGATCGGCGAGACTGGTTTTGCTGCGCAAGTCGGCAAACCGCTGGTCGTCGATTGCAACTCCCTGCGTCGCCAGAAAGCGGCGCAGCAGCAGCGAATGAAAAAATTCCTCGTACACCCAGCACGACAGGAACGCGGTGACCTGGTTGTCGCGAACCACGCGCGTGGACAGCAGGTCGCGCAAATAGACGATCGTGTGCGACTCGATGTCCATCATGTAGGCAATCGTGAACAGCGCGTCGTCGCCAAGCTGCGGCTGCGGCGCCGTCCAGTCGAAACAGTCCGGCTTGGTTGCGCCCGAGAAGCGCAGGTAGCGATCGAGATCGAAGGTGGTTTCGTTCAGGTCCATGCCCGATATACGAAGTGCGATATCGATCGGATTGCGCATGAGAGCCCCCTTAGCGGCGCGGAAAATCGCCTTTCAGGTACATCGTACCGGTTGGTTTTTCGACTCCGCCGCTTGGCTCGAGCGTGATCGCGCTGGCCAGCACAACTTCTCCCGCCGGCGGCGGGTCGAGCGAAACAATCGTCGCCCCCTGGTTCAACGG
>JBAWCX010000238.1:0-8047 GCA_049590495.1 Binatus sp. (SeqCode) | reverse complement strand
CGTCGAACCAGTAGCAGAGCGGGATGTTGTGCGGTGCGCCGGTTGCGTCGGCGGTCGCCAGATGCGCCAGGCGCGCGGCCGCGATGAACTCCCGCACGTGCGGATCGCCAAGCCGAGCCAAATCGTTGAGTTGGGCCGCTGAATCATTGGCAGCCGCTGTCTGATTCATTTTCGTTGTTGCCATAACCGTTTCTCCAGTTGGTTCAGGGAGCCGCGCGCGGCTCGTGCGAGCGATTCGTCGTCAGGGTCTTCGGCGGCGGAGGAGAGTGCAGCCGTCGCGTCGGCGCTGGCGCTGTGAATATTGCCGAGAGCGGAGGCCGCGGCGCGGCGCACGCCCGCATCCGGATCGGACTTCAGGCATTCGAGCATGATTTTCACCGGTTCAGCGGACGCGTCGCGCAGCCGCGACAGCACCGCGAGCGCCGCCAGCCGCACGTGAACATCAGGGTCGTGGACGGCGCCCGCGACGACGTCGAGCAGTTCGGGACCGGCGATCTCGAGGTCGCGAATGCAGTACAGCGCCATCTTGCGCGCGTTGCGATCGCGGTCGGCGGCGAGCTTGAGCAGGCGCGCGCCAATCTCCGCGAGATTCTCGCGTCCGAGCCGGACCATCAGGTTGGTCGCGGCCCATCGAATATCGCCGTCGTCGTCAGCCATCGCCTCGCACAGCGCGTCCGCGGAATCCATCGCGAATGCACCCGCGCCGATTTGGCCGAGCGCGTACGCCGCAGCCCATCGGACGCGGCGATCGGCACTTGCGATCGAGATGCGGAGCTTTTCAATGACGAGTGGGTTGCCGGACGCGGCGATAGCAACGAGTTCATCGATTGCGCGGCGCTGAACGGTCTTGTGCGCGTCGCCAAGTTCGCGAATGAGGTTCTCGACGACCGTCGTGGCGTCTGGTTCGGAAGTTTTCAATTCACACCCGCGATCAGGCGCACGAGATTGGAGAGTTCGCCCGCGCCGAGAAAGAAATTTTCATTGCGCCCGAAGGTCTTCGTGACTGCTTGCGAGATCGACGGCAGGTCGAGCGTGCGGCCGCGAAGCTCGCTTTCCAGTTCGGCGATAGCCGGCGAGTTGGCGATAAAATCCCCGCTCAGGCGCACGGCCTCGATGGTCTTGTCGGCGCTCAGCGCGACCGCAGCCTCGATTGCGCCGAGTTGCGTTGCGATCCGATTCTTCAGTGTCATCGATTGACGCGTGGCCGCTCCCTGGAGCCAGTTCGAGGTCGCTAGATCGCGACCGCGGTGCTGCGCTTGCGAGGATTCGAGCGCAGTCAGCTCGCGCCGGCGAGTCTCACCGAGCGAACTCTGATAGCCCGACGCGATCGCGCCGGCGAGCTCGTCGAAAGAGACGTCGCGGGCCAGCTCGCGCACTATCTTCGTGGCGGACGTGGCGTCGTACATGCGGCACGACAGGGCGCCATCGGGGTCGATACGTTCCAAATCGTGGACCAATTCTTCCATCCCGCGATTGTGCGCAATCGACGCCTCGAACAGCATCGCGCCCGACGCGTCAATCTCGAATGTGCACATAGCAATCTCGCGCTGCTCGAAGGTTATCGCGTCGCGGCCGGGGTAGAAACAATCGATGCCCAGCGCGCGCATCGCGGTCAGAAGGCCGCGCGCGTAGCGATTCATGATCTGCTCGGGCTTCAGGTGAGTGGTCTCATCCTTCAGCAATGCGGTGCGCGTCGGAAGAATCAAAGCGATGCCGAGCCATCCCTGGCCCGCGCCGACGACGCGGCCGCCGGTCAGACGCCGGAATACATTGATGCCGTCGCGCTCGGGCGGTCCGCAATATAGATGATAGCGGCCGATCGAGACGAAGCGACCCGGCGACGCGTAGATGAGCAGGACCGGCGGCGTCTGGCGCGCGGCAATCGCGTCGAGGAAGTGCAGCTCGAGGCCGAGCAGATCGTCGGGAGCAAGTGCAGGCGCTAGGATTACGTCGAGAGCGGGCACAAAGAAGATTATAGCAGGGCGGGGTCGCTACTTGGGGAAGGGGAAATCACTTTATTGAATGTGAAACCCCTCCTGGTTCCGCATTAAATTAAGTGACTTCCCCTTCCGCTATTTGTGCTCGGCTTCGGCTGGAACTATGTCGAGCGCCAATTGTTCCGTGCCGCGGATTAGCGTGACCGGCGTGCGCATCCCGACCTGGCTCATCGTGAGATGACGCTGTAAATCGTCGATGCCGGCAATCGGCGATTCGCCGAGCCGGACGACGAGGTCGCCTTCCTTGATACCGGCGAGCGCGGCCGGACTGTTGGCCTCCACCGACGCGACGCGAACCGCGGTTTCCGCAGGCAGGCGATAGAAGCGCACGAATCGTCGCGGCATCTCGACGTTGTGGCCGGCGATTCCGATATAGCCGCGGCTGATCTTGCCGTCCTTGATCAGGTGACCCGCGACCAGTTTGGCGCTGTTGATCGCGATGGCGAAGCAGATTCCTTGCGCGGGCAGGATGATCGCCGTGTTGACGCCGATAACCTCGCCGCGCGAGTTCACCAGCGGTCCGCCGGAGTTGCCCGGATTGAGCGCCGCGTCGGTCTGGATGACGTTGTCGATCAGGCGGCCCGATCCCGCCCGCAGCGATCGCCCCAACGCGCTGACCACGCCGGCCGTCACGGTGCATTGGAAGCCGTACGGATTTCCAATCGCGATCGCGAGCTGACCGACGCGAATCGCCTGTGAGTCGCCGAGCGATGCCGCGGCCAGCTTCGAGCCGCTGATTCGAATCACGGCGAGGTCGGTCTCCGAATCGTCGCCTATTAGTTCCGCCTCCGACTTACGTCCGTCGGAGAGCGTGACGGAGATCCGCGACGCGCCGTGAACGACGTGGCTGTTGGTGATTATGTAGCCGTCGGGCGCCACGATGAAGCCGGAACCGCTGCCGGCGGGCGCGTCGGAATTTCGCGAATTTCCGCGAGGTCCGGTGGCGTGCGCGACTTCGATATTCACTACCGCCGGGCTTACCGACTCGGCAGCGCCCGTGACGGCGCGCGAATACGCGTCGAACAGATGATCGTCGGACGAATCGTGAGAGAACGGACGGCTGCTGCCAAGCGCGGCGCTATCTGAAACCAGTGTTAGCGATGAACGCATCTTCGATACTCCTGGAAGCTAAGATAATCACGATTTCCGCGGTTGTGATGCGCGTGAAATCGTTGTAAGTCGTTGTCACCACGGGGGTAGCAACGATGAAGGTGAATCAGGCAAGCGTGACGAGGATGCGCTCGGCGAGAATTGCGATGATGGTGTCGGCGGCGACGCTCGGGTTGTCGGGATGCTACCTTTTTTCGCCGTCGCAGGCGTCTGAGAACAAACTGCAGACGCAGTTGCATTTCGATATCACGCAATGCCAGCAGACGGGGCCCAATCTCTACAAATGTCCGAGCGTGGACAAGTCCATTTGCGGGCCGTACTACTCGGGGCAGGAGGTGGATTGCGTGGCCCTGGACAAAGACGGCAACGTGATCGTGCAGAAGAAGTAGGCTCGCCTGAAAGTAGCGTTTTAAGACAAAGAGTAAGTAAACTGCCGGCGGCAAATTGCGGCAGCTTTGGACTCGTGTACACACTCCATAAATCGACGTAGCGCGTCTTGACGTAGCATTGATCCTCTGCCATGGTCTCTTAGCCAAGGCTTGGAACGGCTTTGACTCGATTGGCAGCAAGTCGCATCTCGGTGCCGACTGCGCTTGGTCGGTTGATATGCGGCTTGGCGTTAACCTTCGAAGGGCGATACTGTCCTAACGACGAATATGCTGTTCCACGGTGGGCATCGGAAGTTTTCGCTCACGAACCAGAGAAAGCCTGACCTGAAACGCAAGAATGACCACCGGATTTGAAATAGCTCTCACTCTAGTGTCGGCGTTTCTGGTCGCCGCGGCGATGATGCCGTTGGCCAAGGCAGCGTCGGTCCACTTCGGGATCGTCGCACAGCCTTCGATCGATCGCCCGCACGAAAGACCGACCGCGTTGCTCGGCGGCCTGGCGGTGATGGCCGGCTTCGTCGTCGCGATCGGATTGGTCGGAATTCTAGCGGGATTTCCGTACCACACGATGCCGTGGCTGGCCGCGTTCGCGGTCGCGATGTGCCTGGTCGGGTTGCTCGACGACATTGTCGATCTGGTGCCGCGGCATAAACTGATGTTGGAGCTGGCGGCGATCTCGGTCCTCGTGTGGTGGGGGCCGCATCTCGACTTCTTCCCCTACCAGCCCCTCAACCTCGCGCTCACGATTTTCTGGCTGGTCACCGCGACCAACGCGTTCAACTTAATCGACGGAGTCGACGGACTTGCGGCGGGAGTGGGAATTGTCGCCGCGCTGAGTATCGCGACGGTCGCGGGGCTGCATCTGCACTATGTAACGATGGTCGCGGCGCTTGCGATAGCAGGAGCGCTGGCGGGCTTCATGGTGTTCAACTTTCCGCCCGCGTCGGTTTTCATGGGCGATGAAGGCGCCCTCGCAGTCGGACTGGTGCTGGGCGTCCTGTCTATTCAAGGCAGCCACTGGCACGAGGGTTCGCTGCCAGCGCGGCTGGCGATGCCGCTGCTGGCGCTGATGGTTCCGCTGCTCGACATGGCGACGGTGACGGTGACGCGGCTGGCGACGGGAAATCCGATATCCAAGCGCGGCCTCGACCATTCGCATCACCGGCTGACACGCCTTGGCATGTCGAGTGCGACCGCGGCGGCGACGCTCATAGGCTTGCAGGTAATGGCGGGCGGATGCGCGATCGCGCTCAGCCTGGTGCCGGGGTACGACGCCGTCCTGTTGATTCCGTTCATGGCGCTGTTCTTCGCGCTGGTGGCGTTGTTCCTGATGGATCGATCGTTCGAAACGGAGGCGCCGGGACAAATCGAAGACCTGCCGGCGATCGCGCGCGTCATCCTGAGCTTCGGGTACAAGCGCCGGCTCGTCGAGTTGGTGCTGGATGTCGCGCTGGTGGCGGCGGCGTACTTCGGCGCGACGATGCTACGATTCGATTTCGATCTGACCAACGCGCAAGTGGACGGGATGCTGGCGGGTCTGCCGTGGATCGTGCTGATCGGCTGCGGCGCGTTCATGGTGGCGGGCGTTTATCGCGGCATATGGCGCTACACTGGACTGGCGGAGAGCATGCGCTTCATGCTGGCGGCGTTGATCGCGGGGCTGGCCGTCGAACTGGCGTCGTCGATACTGCCGATTACCATCTCGCGCGCGACGGTGGTGATGTTCGTGCTGCTGCTGTTCAATTTCCTGGTCGCGACGCGCTGGTCGTTCCATCTTTTCCAGCGGATCGGACGGTTCCTGGCGCAGTCGGCACGGCGCCTGGTGATCGTGGGCGCCGATGCGCGCGGCGCGGCGGCTGTTCAACATCTGCAGTTGACAGTCGGAGCCAGCGCGGAGCTGCTGGGAGTGTTGGACGACGACAGCTTCAAGCACGGCAAGCTGTTCCATGGCTATCCGGTGCTGGGGTCGCTCGACAACCTGGACGAGATATTGGCGCGCACGCCATTCGACGAGATAGTGATCGCGCAGGAGACGCTGTCCGCCGCGCAACTGGCGGCGCTCGAGTCGTTCACGGTGAGTCATCGGATAACGCTGCGGCGCTTCTGGCTGGGCGTGACGGACATGAGCAGCGCGCCCACGATTGCGGATCGGCAACTCAAGACTGCCTGAGTAGTTGAATCTGCGCACCGACTTGCGCTCAAAGACAGAACCCGAATTCGTGGTGCTCGCGAAAATCGCTGACCAGGCAAAGTGGTATAACTCGCCTCGCATCCTGCCCTGCACGTTCGCGGTCGCGGTAGTACTGGCGCTACTCCTTCAGTGGCAGGACTATTTCCAGTTTGACGAGATACCCCTATCCGGACGAAAAGCGGACCGTTTTGGACGACTGTCCATCCCTTGGACCGGCTGTCAGTGATGACCATGCGGTTTATCAGGGGAGGTACCTGAAGGTACTGGAACGGACGAAGCGATAATTGAGTTAAACAACGCGCGGAAATCGCAAGCCGGCACTGTCCTGGAAGATTATCCGGTCCTCAAAGCGGGCGGGCAACCCGTTCGACGAAATAAGTCAGTGTGTCCCTTTGAAGCCGCCTGTTGACACGATGTTGGAACATACGTAGCTAATTGTGGCGCGTTCGCACAGTTCAGCTTCTAGTTGCTTCTTGAAAGTGAACGTGGGCAAGCAGCTCGTCGCCGGAGCGGGGAGAAAACTAGTAATCGTGCGGCGAACGAGCCGAGGTCCGGGGCGACCAATCGGCTGACGCTGGGGGAATTAATTTGAAGAAGTCCGGGGGCTGGAAAGTCGGATCGATCTGCTCGCTGATCGTCGCCGCTTCATTGGCGACTCCGTCAATCGCGATGCAGGGCGACACGATCGCCGATATCGTGCTCGGTCAGAGTGGTTTTTCCCAAACTCCTCAGCCTTCAATCAGCGCTCACGGCCTTCATGGCCCTATCGCGGCGGCGATCGATACGAGCGTGGTTCCAAACCGGCTCTACGTCACCGACTTCGGGAACAACCGGATACTAGGCTACAAGGATGTAGCAACCCTGATGAACGGCGGTGCGGCCGACCTGGTGATTGGGCAGTCCAGCTTTTCTTCAAACCTCTGCACCAACGGCGGCGGCGTGAATGCGAACAGTCTGTGCCAGCCACAGGGTGTTGCAGTCGACGCCAGCGGCAATCTCTACGTCGCGGACACCGCAGACAGCCGGGTGCTCGAATACAATAGCCCGTTCGCTGGATGCAGCTCGTTCCCGTGCGTGGGAGGGTCCGCAAACCGGGTTTTCGGCCAGGGCGGATCCTTCTTCTCCGGCGAATGTAATCGTGGTGGCGGGGCGGGCACTAACACCCTATGCGGCCCGATGGGGGTCGCATTGGATTCGAATGGCAATCTCTACGTCGCCGACCAAGGCAACAACCGGGTGCTCGAATACAATACTCCGCTGACCAACACCACTGCCGACAAGGTGTTCGGGCAGGCTGGCAGCTTCACTTCGAATACCGCGAATAATGGCGGGATCAGCGCGAACAGCCTGTTCGGTCCCGAGGGTGTCGCCGTGGACGTCAACGGCAATCTCTACGTCGCGGATTCGAACAATAGCCGGGTCCTCGAATACAACACTCCGCTTACCACTGACACTACTGCGGATACCGTCTTCGGTCAGTTCGGCAGCTTTGCTTCAAACGGCTGCCAGGGGGCGTCGAGCAGAAATCTGTGTGACCCTCGCGGAGTTGCGGTGGATGCAGGCGGCAATGTCTACATCTCGGATTACGCCCTCGACCGTGTGCTCGGATACCACACGCCGCTCTCCAGTGGCACGACCGCAGAAATAGTTTTTGGTCAACTCGGTAGTTTCTCAAAAGGCGGCTTCAACGACGGCGGATTGACTGCCAATAGCCTCGGCAACCCGTCGGGTGTCGCGCTCGACAGCAGCGGAAATCTGTACGTAGCCGACTACGGCAACAACCGCGTGCTGGAATACAACACGCCCTTCACGACTGGCACTACCGCAGATCTAGTCGTCGGTCAGGCCAACTTTTCGTACAACTCCCCGAACTGGCAAGTGACCACTGCCAGCTCGATGCCATATCCGAGTTCCGTTGCGATTGACACCAGCGTAGTCCCCAACCGGCTGTATGTTGCCGACACACTGACCAACCGGGTGTTGGGCTGGCAAGATGTGACGGCTCTCTACAACGACGAGCCCGCCGACCTGGTGATCGGTCAGCCCGACTTTGTTTCGTACTCCTGCAACAACGGGGCGAATAGGCCGAGCGCGAGCAGTCTCTGCGGCGTCAGCGAACTTTCCGTGGACGACAATGGCAACCTCTACGTCGGAGACAACGGCAACTACCGGGTGCTCGAATACGATGATCCATTCGCCGCCTGCGGTTCATTCCCCTGCGTCGGAGGCCCCGCCAATTTGGTGTTCGGCCAGGGCGGCAGTTTCACATCGAATTTCTGTAACAACGGCGGTGTGACGGCGGCCACCATGTGCGAACCCGGCGGCTTGGCGACGGACACTGACGGCGACCTGTACGTGAG
>JBAWCX010000237.1:0-15100 GCA_049590495.1 Binatus sp. (SeqCode) | reverse complement strand
GCCAAGATTGCGCTCGGACAGGCGCTGTTCGTCGAGCAGCGGCTGTCCGCTGACAACCTCCAGCACTGCGAGGGATGCCACAATTACGCGCTAGGCTTCACTGACCAGAAGCGCACCTCGGTCGGCATCGACAACCAGACGGGACGCCGCAACGCGCCGACTATTCTCAATGCCATGTTTAACACCAGTCTGTTCTGGGACGGTCGCGCGGCGACGCTCGAGGAGCAGGCCAAATCGCCGATCCTGAATCCGATCGAGATGGGAATGAAGAGTCCAGACGAGGTGGTCGCCAAGATCAAGGCGATGCCCAGTTATCGCGAAGCGTTCGAGCGGGTCTTCGGCCGCGAGGTCAACTTCGACGACATTGCCCGGGCGCTCGCTTCGTACGAGCGCACGCAGATCTCGTTCGACGCGCCCTTCGATCATTATATAGCGGGCGAGCACGACGCGATTAGCGAGTCAGCCCAACGCGGATGGAAAATTTTCAGCGGCAATGGACGATGTATCACTTGTCACGCCTTTAGTCCTGAGCGTCCGCTGTTCACCGACGGGCGCTTTCATAATGTGGGAGTGTCGGCGGGCGCGGCGCTCGCGCTCAATGCGACTGCGATGCGTGCCGATCGCGACGACTCGACACAACTCGACAAACTCGCGACTGACAGCGGCATGAGCGATCTCGGACGTTACCTTGTGACGCATAAGCAGCCCGATATCGGCGCCTTCCGCACGCCCGATCTGCGCAACCTGCTCGTGACGCAGCCGTATTTTCACGACGGCTCGGCCGCGACGCTGTGGCAGGTCGTCGCGCATTTCAATCAGGGCGGCGTGCGCAACCCTTACCTCGACTCCGCGATCGTTCCGCTCGATCTCTCGAAGTCCGATGAGGACGACTTGGTCGCGTTCCTCGCCACTCTCACCAGTCCAGAGTACGAGTACGCGGCGAGAGTGGAATACGAGCGGCAGTTGCAGCTATCGCGCGGCGTAGCTAGTGGACGATGAGCATAATCTTGAAGACCTTGGCCGGCGGCGTGTCCTTCTCCCACGGGCGGAGGTAGCGCATCTCGAGCGCGCCGTTCCCGCTCGCCTGCACTGCGAACAGAAAAATCTGATGTCCCGGCGCGCCGGGCGTCGCACTGTCGCGCTTGAACCTCGGCTCACCGACGGGATTGACGAACCCTCCCGCCACAGGTTGGGGTTGCCACGTGTATCCGGTCCCCGAAGTAGCAGGCAGCGATATCTCGAGCGCGTCGCCGCGGTCCAGCGCAAATTGACGGCCGTTATCGTCCAACGAAATAAAAACCACGCTCGCGCTCGCGCGGGTTGACAGAGAGAGCGCGAGAGCGCTTGCGGCAAGAAGCAGCAGCAAATGCGATCGGCGAATCGTCATCGGCAACTGTTCACTTGGACGTCTTGCCCTCGAATGCATCGAGCAGCCAATCGGGCAGCGGGTCGAAGAAACTCTTGGGAACTGTAAGCCGGCCTTTATCGAGACCGATCGGTCGTGGTCGGTGATTCTCCGCCTTGATGGGACGGATCTCGGCGATGGGAACGTTGCGCTTGCAAAGCACAATCGCTTCGCCCTGCTTCAATTTGACCAGATACTTCGAAATATGAGTCTTGGCCTCAGTTATGTTGAGCCGAATCGCGGTTCGAATTCTGTCACTCATGGAGGTTCTCCGCTATGACCTATTGCTATGGTGATCGGACTGCCGAGATCACGCGCAAGTAGGACCCATGACAACCTGCGCGTGATAGCGGCTTGCCTCGACGGAGAAAGCTGAGCAGGATCTTTTTGCGTGGACGGTTGGCAGCACATATCAGTTGATCCAGTCGCTGGAGCCTTGGGCGCCGAGGTGGGCGGCGTCCATCTCGGGCAGCTCGATGACGCCACCTTCGCCGAAGTTCGTGCGGCTTTCCTTGAATACCAGGTACTATTTTTTCGCGATCAGGAGATCACAAGAGATCAGCAGAAAGCCTTTGCGCGCCGATTCGGTACGTTGCAAATTCATCCCTTCGAGCAACCGCTCAAGGATGAAGGGCATCCGGAATTCGTCGTGTTCCAGAGCGATGAGAAACATCCGTACGTCGCCGAAGCGTGGCACAGCGACGTGACCTTCATGGAGCAACCGTCGCTTGGCTCTGTTTTGCGATGCGTAGTCGCGCCGGCGTTCGGCGGCGATACCATGTGGGCCAGCATGCATGCGGCCTATGAGGCGCTTTCGGACAAGATGCAGCGGATGCTCTCGGACCTGGTCGCGATCCACAACATGGCCCGCGTCTTTTCGCTCGTGACTTACCGGAACGAGCAAATTAACGACAAGGACCGGGATGCACTGCGGACGATGTCGACGGAGCATCCGGTCGTGCGAACTCATCCCGAGACGGGGCGCAAGGGGCTGTTCGTCAATTCGCATTTCACCGCGTCGATCAAAGGAATGAAGCCGGCCGAGAGCGATACGCTGCTGACCTTTCTCTACAGGCATATCGCGACGCCGGACTTCAACTGCCGCTTTCGGTGGCGCGCCAACTCGGTTGCGATGTGGGACAACCGCTGCACGCAGCATCGGGCGGTCGCCGACAACCGCGCGGCTGAACGGCGTCTGGAACGGGTGACGATCAACGGCGACAAGCCGTTTTAGCTCGTGGTCCCGTCGCCAACCGCAAGCGCCAGGAAGGTAGCTGCTCTTCTGAGCGATCGAGACGAAGTCTTCTTACGCGGATACAGGCGCGCCGAATCGCGGGTGCTAGAACATCGCGAACTGCGCGTTCTTGTCGACGTTCACCTTCATTGCGCTGGCGCTCGAGCTAACGACTCGGCAGGCGATCACGTCGCCGCTCTTGCACGCGTTGCTGGCCAGATCGATTTGCGCTTTCGGCCATACCGAGAGCGAAAGTGAATCGCAATCGGGCGCGTTGCCCGCCTTGCACGACGAGTAGAGCTTCGCGTAGTCCTCAGTTAGACGAGCGCACACCGCTGAGTCGCCGTTGTCGCATGCGACCGCGTCGAGCGCCCGGCACGACGCCGTGTCGTTAGCCTGACATTTTTGCGAGAGTTGATGGCTGGCCTGCTCCTGAAATTTGGGGACGTAGTCCGTGCAAACGCTCGCGGGTGCATCGCAGCTGGACTGGAGCATCGCCACGCACGCGTCAGTTTCGTTCTGCGCGCATCGGTCGGCGTTGGTCTGATAGAGCTGATAGACGACAGTCTCGCCGTACGACATGCATCCGGACAGCAAGCACGCGGCAGCCGAGAACGATGCGAGCCGCAGCCGACCGCGGCAATTTGGAAACCAATTACCCACTATCCAAAGACGACGGACCCCGCCGGAAGTTTCAAATTGGCGAAGATACGACAAAAAAAGGCAGCCCGCGCGGACTGCCTTTTAGGTCACCGTTTGAACACTAATCAGTGTTTGGTCTCGATTCGCCTGCCGTATGTCACTTCGCCCTTGTCTACACGCAGGCTGAAACCGCAATCGGGGTTCGTACAAACCCAAGCCTTGAACATTACCGACGCGCCCTCCTGCCCGTAATCCGACAGGGGAATCAACGCGCCATTGTTACACTTCTGGCACTTCGGCCACTCCATCATCCGCGCCTCCTTGCAGCCGACCCGAACCGCATCGTCCGTGCCTGAAATTATAAGACCACCAAATCTAAAGCAACGTGTCGTAAAACCCGTCCGGGAGCCTACCCGAGCGGTTCTGTGACGAAGGTGATGAGGAGACCGGAGAGCCTATTTTAGCGCGCGGACGGAAAAACCGCGATCGTTGCTGCACAATAGCGAGCGCTTGCCGTCGAGCACGGTCTCGAGCACGACTTCGCGGCCCCATAGCCGCTGCAGGTAGTTGAGGCTCTTTTCGGCGTACTCGATATGCAAATCGCGGCCCTCGTGGTCGTGCTTGACGTAAAGCGTGCGATTCCCGCCGAAGTCGGCGTCCTCGACCTTGAGGACCGGAATCGAGTTGGTGCCGACGTTCTTGATGAGCGTCGCCTTGACATCCTTCCAGCCCTCGTCGTCGGCCACTTTGCTGACGACCAGCTCCTCGCCGCGCGCTTCATACTCGAAGATGTCCATCTCGCGCATCAGCTCTTCAGTCAGGTAGCGGCGGATGAACGACGCGTCGCGCTCGACCTCGCGCACCTCGAAGATTTTTTCGTCGCCGGATTTCGTAGGCGGACCGTCGCGCTTGATTTCCTCCGCGGTCGGATTCGTGTAGCGGCGGTGGAGGTCCTCCCAAATCTTGAGTCCGAGGTGATAGGGGTTGATCTGGCCCGGAATCGGCCGCGTCACCTGGTTGTGATTCACGATGAATTCGAGATGGAGTCCCTGCTCGAGGCCGAGCGACTCCAGAAGTTTCTTGTGCCAGTAGCTCGCCCATCCCTCGTTCATGATCTTCGTCTCCATCATCGAGATGAAGTGCTTGGCCTCTTCATCGACGATGGTGAGCAGATCTTTTTCGAAGTCGGCGAGGAACGGATTGTGATCGCGGATGAAGAGCAGGATGTCTTCGTCGGGTTCGAGCGGTACCTTGTGGAAGTCGGGAACCTCGACAATCTTGCGCGCGTGGATTTTCTGAAACGGATCGGGCTGTCCCTGCGCGGTGTCCTCCGCGCGAGCCATCTGCTCGAGCGGCGAGAGTTTCTTGATCGCAAAATTGCGCCGGCACTGCCACGACAGCGCGTGCCCCGCGTCGAGAATCCGCTCGACCTTCTCGACCCCGATCGACGGATCCTCGACGTAGCGCCGCACCCGCATCGCCGCCGACTTGAAGGCCTCGATCGTAAGTTCGGCGCGCGTTGCGGACTTGAACGTGAAATTATTCTTGAAGAAATCGTTGTGCCCGTACACGTGCGCGATCGTCAGCACTTGCAGCAGCAGCGAGTTGTCGCGCATCAGGTACGCAATCGCGGGATTCGAGTTGATCACCATCTCGTACGGCAGGCCGCTGACGCCGTGATCGTAAAGCGTCTTGAGCTTCTCGTACGACTTGCCGTACGACCAATGCGGGTAGTGCGACGGCATTCCGGAGTACGCCATGTAGCCCAGCATCCCGGTGTGATCGCAAAGCTCGAACTCCTGCGGATAGCAGCTGAGCCCGAACTCGGCCGCCTTGTCGCGGATGCGCCGGTCCCACTCGACGAGGTCGTTGAGAGTCCACACCGTGATGTTGCGGGCCGCGCCCTCATCCAGAGTGGCGCTCATGCTTCCTTCACCCTGTCCTTGGCTAGGAACGCTTTGAACGACGGCCAGATGTCTTCCTTGCGCTCGATCAGCACGGTGTGAAAGTTCGGCGCCTGGATTCGGCGGAACACGTTGAGCATCGAGGATTCGTAGTAGCGCGATCCGAGCGGCTTGATCTCGCCGTAGCCGAACAGGTTGCAAATCTCGGCAAGTTCCTCCGCATCTTTCAGCGCGGCGGGATTATCGGAGTCGAAATTGTCGCCGTCCGAGCAATGGAACGCGTACAGGTTCCACAGCGACGGATGGTATCGCGCGGCAATTATTTCCAGCGCTTTGGCGTACCCCGACGAGATGAACGTGCCGCCCGATTCGCCCTTGTGAAAGAATTCTTCCTCGGTGACCTCGCTGGCCTCCGTGTGATGCGCGATGAAAACGATTTCGACGTTGCGGTAGCGCGTCGAGATGAACTGGTAGAGCAGGAAGAAGAAGCTGCGCGCCAGGTATTTCTTCATCGTGTCCATCGAGCCCGACGTGTCCATGATGCAGATGACCGCGGCGTTCGACTCTTCCTTGGTGTCTACCTCGACGTGCTTGTAGCGCAGGTCGTCCTGATGGAACGGAAAGCGGCGATGGACGCGCTGGAATGTGGCACCGGTCGAAGGCGAGAGCCCTTCTTCGTCGAACGTCGCCTGGTCCAGCGTGCCTTCCTCGAGCGCGATCTCGTCGAGCGCGCCTTCAACATCATCATCGGCGCCGTCTTCGCGGTCGGCTTTCGATGCGTCGAGCTCGCGCGCCATAGCGTCGTGGCGCTTGTCGGACGCGAGCATGCGCATCACGCGCTGCTTGGCGGTGCGCCGCTTGTCCAGCCTGATGCGGATGCCGACCTTGCGGTAGCCTTTGCGCCGCGACGAGTAATCGGACTGGATTTCGCGCAGTGCGCGCCGCTCGAGGTTGGGCAGTTCGAGATCCTCGAACATGATCTCGATCAGCTCTTCGAGCGTGACGTCGGTCTCGTAGTAATCGACGCCCGGCCGGTCGCCGGCGTGCTCGTCGCCTTTGCCGGGGCCGTCCTTGCCGGTCTTGCCGACGACCTGTCCGGGGCGAGAGTCGCCGTCGCCCTGTGACGCGCCGGGCGAGTTGTCGCCGAACACGAACCTGTATTCCTTGATACCGCGCAGCGGAACCTTGATGACGCGGTCCTTGTCTTTGCCGATGATCGATTCTTCGGCGATGATGTCGGCGATATTTTCGCGGATCGACTCGCGGACTTTCTGCCGATGCCGCAGCCGATCGCCCGCCGAGCGATCAGAGCGTTCAGCGTCGGAGATCCGGTACTCGCGGAAAATAGTATCGCCGCTCATCGCCCGCTCATCGGTGCTCGCTCAATCCTTCCACAGGTTATTCGCCGCGTACTTCAGCACGACGTCCACGCACGATTCGCAGTATCCATTCTCGAGCAGGTTCTTCACCATCGAGCTGTACTTCTCGCCTTGCTCCTCGTCGCGGGTGCGCGCCTTGGTGATGATGCGCGAAATGTCGCGCACCGACGTCATCAGTTTTTTCTCGATCGCTTCCTTGAGCGGCTCGTAGCTCTTGTAGCTGATCTTTTCGCCGCGCCGCGACGTAGCCCACAGGTACGCGATCACTTCCTGCCGGAATCCGTCGGCCGCCGATCCGATGATCGCGATTTGCTCCTCGATCGACTTCAGGAAGCCCTCGTCAGGCGACAACTCCTCGTTGGTATTGCGATCGCGCACGCGCGTCTTGTTGACGTACGCCTCGGCGTGATCGAGATAGTTCTGGAACAGCGATTCCGCCTGCTCCTGGTACGAGTACACGAACGCGCGCGTGATCTCCTTTTCCAGCAGGTCGAGATATTCCTTGTGCAGCGTGTCCTGCAGGAACTCGAGGTACTGTTTGCGCGTGTCGTCGGGCAGGTCGCCCTCCTTGGTCATCGAGATCAGCGCCTCGCGCACGTTGATCGGATTGATGCAGTTGCCGGTCACGTTGTCCGACAGCGCGTTGTCCAGCGCCTTCATAATGAAGCGCGTCGAGATGCCCGACATGCCCTCGCGCTTGGTGTCTTCCTTCAGCTCCTGCACGTCGATTTTCTTGGTGCGTCCCTTCTCGACGACTTCCTCGCCGTTGTAGAGCCGCAGCTTGGTCATCAGATCGCACTTCGAAGTCGGCTCCAGCCGCGACAGGATCGCGTACATCGACGCGAGCTCGAGCGTGTGCGGCGCCACGTGCGCGCGGAAGTCGGAGTTCTTGATGATCTTCTGGTAGATCTTCACCTCTTCCGACAGGCGCAGGTTGTAAGGCACTTTCACGACCACGATACGATCGAGGATCGCCTCGTTGGTGTGATCGGCCTTGAACTTCTGCCACTCGGCCTCGTTCGAATGCGCGACGATGCACGTGTCGACGTAGACCATCCCGTGGCGGCCCGGCGCCGGGATTACTTTTTCCTGCGTCGCCGTGATCATCGCGTGCAAATACTCGGTCTCGTTTTTGAAAACTTCGATAAACTCGACGATTCCGCGGTTGCCGACGTTGAGCGCGCCGTTCAGTTCGAGCACGCGCGGATCGCCCTCGGAATATTGATCGAGCTTCGAGATGTCTTCCGATCCAATCAGCACCGACGTGTCCTGGTTGTTCGGATCCACCGGCGGCACCACGCCGACTCCGACGCGGTTGCGCTTGGAGAAGTTGCGCGCGGCTACCGGAAATTCCTCGTAGCGATTGTTGAACTCGGACTTGAGCCGATAACGGCACACCGGGCACAGGTCGCCCTCGATATGCACGCCGAGCATCTTCTCGAACTCGCGCCGCAGATGGCGCGGCACCAGATGCAGCGGCTCCTCGTTCATCGGGCATCCTTCGATCGCATAGATGAGTCCGACCTGCTCGAGTCCGCGCTGGATTCTCTCCACCAACGAGCTCTTGCCCGAACCTACCGGGCCCATCAGGTACAGCACCTGCCGGCTCTCTTCGCCCTTGAGCGAGGCGGAATGGAAGTAGCGGACGATCTGCGCGATCGTGCGCTCGATGCCGAAGAACTCGTCCGCGAAGAAGTCGAACACCTTCAGCGGCTCATCCTTGAAGAGCCGCTTGGTGCGCGCATCGTCGGTGTCGGCCAACGGATGAAGCCCCAACGAAATAATCAAGTCGTAGATTCGCGCGTGCGCCAGCTTGGTCATGATCGGGTCGGCTTTCACGACCTCGAGATATTCGAGCAAGGTGCCACGCCACTGCTTCGACTCGCGTGCAGCGCGGTCTTCTTTGATCACTCGCTCGAAGTTATTGAGATCCGCCATCGGCTATCTCCTTCGGGTTCGGGTTATAGAGTGTTGTGCAGGAGTACTGCTTGGGGAGATCGGAATACGGTCGGGCCGTAATATTTCTGAGCCCATCTGACTTCGAGTATATCGGAGCCATTGATCAGCAACAAGTAACATAGACGCAAGCAACACATTCAGGCGCGTTCCGTGTTAACAGGCGTTCAGGATGTTGATTTGCGCTCTACTGAAATAGTTTCTCAGACACCGGCACGGTGTCGCCGAGCACGATTCGCCCGCGATCGTTTCGCACCGTCGCCGCGAACACGGTGTCGTCGTGCGCGAACGACAGCCACCATCGTCGCTCGACGGCGAGCCCGAGATAGTGCGCCTTCTGCTCCATCGTGCGGAGTGCATCGAGATCGTACGCCTGGTTCCACGGACCGCGGATATGCGAGCGTGTCGGCACGATATCGGCGAGATGCATGAAGCATTCGCCGCCGTCGCTCACGATCGCCGCCTGATGGTCCCGCGTATGGCCGCCGGTAACGACGGCGCGCACGCCCGCAATGACGTCGGTGTCGCCGTCGATTGCTTCGAGCTTCGATCGCACCGGCGCGAGAATTTCCTCGACATGCCGATACGCCGCGCGCAGCCGCTCGTTGCGCGGATGGCCGGCGATCTCGAGCTCGCCGCGTTGCACGAAGATTAGCGCGCGCGGAAACGCGGCTTCGAACGCGCCGGAATCCCGCCGCCGCACGATTCCGCCGCAATGATCGAAATGCAGATGCGAAACGATAAGATGCGTCACGTCGCCGGCCTCCATCCCGAGCGCGCGCAGATGCTGCGGGAGCCATCCGTCGCCATGATCGAAGATCTGGCGCTCGACGGCGCTCAGCCGGTTGCCGATTCCAGTGTCGACGAGAATCGCGTCGGAACCCTTCATGATCAGCGGGCACGTCAGGTTCAGGCGGATACGGTTGCGCTCGTCCGGCGGATGGTTGCTCTTCCACAGTTCGCGCGGCACGACGCCGAACATGCATCCGCCGTCGTTGCGCCACAGGCCGTCGGCAAGGAACGCCACCTTGAAGGCACCGACGTTGATCTTCGGTGGTGTCTCAGCCATCTAACTTCCCATCAGCCAGGTTCCGAGGATCAGCGCGAGACCGCCCATCGCGACGATCGCGACGTGCGCCTTTACCATCCGGGACATCGCACCCGGCACCGCGTCGCTACGTCCGCGCGCCACCACAGCCCTGATAACTGCGCCGACTCGCATCGACCAGGTCATCACGACGATCATAACAATGAACAACGCGATCTTGATCGCAAGCACGGTCATGAATGCGGTCGAGAACACAAAACGTCGTGCAACTCCCGCCGTAGTCAGGTTGATAAACCCCGTCACAAGCAGCACCGCCGCGGCAACAAGTCCAAGCAGATCGATTTTAGGCGCCGCGCCAGCAACGAAATTTCTCTGCTCCTCGCCGCCGGCTGCCAGCGCAAGCCCTGCGATCACAAAGCAAGCGCAAGCGCCAACCCAAACAGCGCCAGCCGCCGCATGCACCCAAAGAATCGCAGAACCAAACAATCCGATCGTCTTCCGTTGCTTCCCCTCTCCCTGTAAGGGAGAGGATCGAAGGTGAGGGTCCTTATTCAGCGCGCTCCTTTGCGCGCGATTCAAGATTCCACTCTTCAAGTCGTGCAAAATGAGCCACGAAGAAAAGACCCTTGCACAAGTCCGGCCGCACGTTCAAATGTTCTGTCCTTCTGTAGGCTTCAGAGGCCAGAATCTTGAATCGCGCGCGGAAGTGTCGCGCGCTGAATGCGGACCCTCACCTCAATCCTCTCCCATCCTGGGAGAGGGGAAGATGCGTTGGCAGCCCGCGGCGTTTTGAGCTCAAGTAACGCTGGTTGGCTAAAAAGCCGGATTCTGCGAGAATGACTCCCTGTCCGCTAGTCATCGCAATGGTCAAAGCTCCAAAAATGGCTGACTCGGCGAAAGATGCGCCGTCCGAAGTTCGGCGGAACTATGAAGCGTTCGTGCAGAAGCTGCCAGAGCTTCTTCCCGCGCGTCGCGGAAAATTTGCTCTGATGCATGATGCCGAGATCGTCGAGTTTTTCGACACCGCCGGCGATGCGTTTCGAGCGGGCAAAAAACTGCACCGAGAAGGTAAATTCTCCATTCAGGAGGTCAGCGACACTGTGGCCGACCTCGGCTTCCTCTCCCATGCCCTGCCTGAGCGGTAAGTTCTCTCCGGCAAAAGGTATAGTCATGAGCCTGGCTTGTCTCCCTCCGGGGACTTGGGTGCCGGGAACGAAGGCTACTCCCCACTTTTTCAACGCCCTTTTGGATACTGGCGCCAGCAACACCTGCATTTCTCCGAGAGTCGCCAGCGACATCGGCTTGTTCCCCACGGGAATGCAGCAAATGGCGTCTGCCACGCACGTAATCCCTGTCCATACCTATTTGATGGACGCCGGAATTGTGTTCGGCGGAAACATCTGGTGGCAATTCACGAATCTTCAAGTCCTGGAGTTTCAGCCAGCCGTCGGCAGTCCCTACGAAATTTTGATTGGCCGGGACGTGATCTGTCAGGGTGCATTGACCATCAGCTTCGACGGCCACTACACATTTTCGATCTAACGAACTCTTAAGCCTCAACATCTGAATTACTCGCCGCCCGCATTGGCGGGCGGCTTCGTTTGAGCTAACTAGAATTTTCGCCTGCGGAGGTGAACGCGATGCTCAATCCCTACATCGAGGCGCACGAGCTGCGCGAGTTGGTGCTTAAAAAGGAATTCCGCCCGCGCGAGGTTGCCGAGTTTTTTCTCGCGCGCGTCGAGAAGCTGAATCCAAAGCTGGGCGCGTTCATGACCGTCACCGCCGAGCGCGCGCTCGCGGACGCATCGCGGCTCGAAAAGATGAACGCCGCGGAGGCGGCCAGGCTGCCGCTGTTCGGCGTCCCGTACTCGCTCAAGGATCTGCTCTGGACGAAAGATATTCGCACCACCTTCGGCTCGAAGAACTACGAGAATTGGCACGCGCCCGCGGACGCGGAACTCGCCGTACGGCTGGCCAACTCCGGCGGAATCCTGCTCGGCAAGACGACTACCCCGGAATTCGGCCTGCGCCCGACCACCGAAGGCGGTCTATGTCCGCCCGCGCGAAATCCATGGAACCTCGAGCACACCGCCGGCGGCTCCAGTGGCGGTTCGGCCTCTGCCGTCGCCGCCGGATTGCATCCCGTCGCGCAGGGCAGCGACGGCGGCGGCTCGATACGAGTCCCGGCTGCGTGCTGCGGGTTGGTCGGAATCAAACCGTCGCGCGGACGAATCACGCGCGCGCCGTCGGAAGGCGAAGCATGGGGCGGTCTCTCGACGACCGGCCCGATCGCGCGCACGGTCCGCGATGCGGCGCTGATGCTCGATGCGATGGCCGGGATGATGCCCGGCGATCCGTATGCGGCGCGGCCGCCGGTGCGTCCGTTCGTCGAGGAAGTCTCGGCGCATCCACAAAAACTCCGGCTCGCCGTTATCAACCACAGCGTGCTCGGCCCGGTGGACGCCGAGACTCTCGCCGCGCTCGACTCCGCATGCGGCGTATTCCGCGAGATGAGGCATAGGATCGAGCCGCTGACGCTCGATCCCGGCGCGATGCTCGGCAAATATGCGCGCGTGATCGTCGGTGCGTCGGTCTCGGCGCTGAACATCGCCAACCTCGACCTGCTCGATCCCGTGGTGCGCAGCAGCTACGAATGGGGCGCCAAGATTTCCGCCGCCGACTACATTCGCGCTGTTACCGCGATGCACAACGCGTCGCGCGAGATCATCCACGCGCTCATGCCCTACGATGCGCTGCTCGCCCCGACGCTCACGCGACCCGCAGTGCGGCTCGGCACTCTACCCTCCAATCCGGCGACCGGCGCCGACGAAGTTTACGCCTGGATCGCGTTTACCTTCCCGTTCAACTCGACCGGCCAGCCGGCTGTCTCGATCCCCAACGGATTCAACACCGCGGGATTGCCGCTCGCGCTTCAGATTGTCGGTCGTCCCGGCGACGAAGCGGGCATAATCGCGCTGGCGGCGGAGTTCGAACGCGCGCGCCCCTGGAAGGAAAAGCATCCCCCAATATAGATGTCCGTTTGTCGAAAAGTGTCCCGTTGATTCCCGCACGCCGCGTGAGCATCATAGCGACCCATCGGGCGCTCGACCTTTAACATTTCGCCAACGATGCGGGAGGCTCACCATGCCGCGTGACGTGGTCGCTACTCTTGATTCGATGATCTGCGAGCGCTCGCTGCTCGACGCGTGTTAACGCGTGGTTAGAGTGCATCAGCGCGTTTTCAGGAGTAGACTGTTAGTATCCGATGTGAAGACAGCTACGTGATCTAGATGAGTCAGGATTTCGGGTTCAAACAGGGGAGATCACTACGAAATATCAAACGATAGGCGCCGCGTTGGCAGTTGGTATGTTGGCGATCGGCATGGGATCGATGCGAGCGCGAGCGATCGACTGCAGTCAGAACGCTATGTTGACTCGGCCGATTCAGCTCGGTGTTTCGGGCGGAAATATCAACGCGTTTGGCGGGTCCGGTCGCAATAGATTCTGTTTCAGCGGGACGCTGGGCTCGATGGTGCAGGATTCGAGCAGCATTCAGTACATTCTCAGCAACAATCACGTACTCGCCGACATCAACAAGGCCAAACCAGGCCAGCAAATCGTGCAACCGGGTCTGGCAGTACCCCCTCCGGCAATACCTTGCCAGAAGAACCAGAGTGACGCGGTCGCAACGTTCAGCCGCACCGTCAAAATCAGGTTCGGGAGCGCTAAGAACACCATCGATGCGGCGATTGCGGCCGTCGACCCAAACGATGTGAGCGCGGACATCCTCAATATCGGACCGATCGCAAACACGGTGGTTGCGCCATCGATCGGGCTGGCGGTACAGAAAATGGGCGCTACAAGTTGCCTGACGACCGGAACGATTTCGATGGTCGCCGTCAACGGGACGGTGAACTACGGCGGTGGAAAAAAGGCAAAATTTGTCAACCAGATTCAGATTGACGGGAACTTCGGCGCACCTGGCGATTCCGGCTCGCTGATCGTAACCCAGGACAGTTGCCCCCAGGCAGTTGGCCTGCTGTTCGCGGGCGGGACTTTGAAGGACGGAACCCCTGTGACGATCGCCAATCCGATTTCCGCAGTGCTGAGCGGGCTGAACGTTTCGATGGTAGGCGGATGCACCGCTGCCCCTGCGTCGAGCAACGCGCAAGCTGATGTGGAAGCCGGGAACGCCGGGATGTCCAAGGAAGCCGTCGCATCGGCCATCGCCGTTCGCGACCGGCACGAGGACGACCTGATGCGCATCCCGGGCGCGGTCGGTACCGGAGTTGGGATCGGCGACGAGCCCGGGCAGCCCGCGATCGTCGTCTACATCAAGAAGATGACGCCCGAGGTGCAAGCCGCCGCACCGAAGGATGTCGAAGGTGTGCCGGTGAAGCTGATCCAAAACGGCGGATTCGTCGCTTACTGAAGTCGATCCAGGCCGGCTCGCTTCCACAGACTAGTTCGGAGCGTCTCTGACTACGTCACGACCAAGTGCGGGATGTCCGACACCGGCAGTTTCGACATGTTTCAAAAATAGCGAGATGCTAAGCGCCGCATCGCCCGATCGCGCTCGCGCTCATAACAGCCACGGCACGCCAGGATATTCCGCTCCGCAATAAACCTAGCTGAAGCGGGTTGACTTAGGGTTACCATTCTACTAACAAGAGCCATCCGCTAGTTAGTCTTGCTTTTCAGGCGAAGGGGAGGGTCGGGATGGCAAAACGCGTGGACGCGAGGGCTGCATTTCTATGTGTGGCCGTCGCGGCGTTAGTGGTGTGGTTGGCCCCGTCTATAGCGCGTGCGCAACAAGTCGTCGGAACGGTTACTCAGCTGGTTGGTTCCGCGCAAATCCAGCGCGGCACCGCGAATCTCCCGGTTGCACAGGGAACGGCAGTCGAACTTCACGACCGGGTCGCGACCGCGGCACGGTCGACAGCGACGGTGACGCTGACGAGCGGCAGCACGCTGACGCTCTACTACAATACCAGCCTGGTCTTCGACCAGGCGGTGGTCGGTCCCGCCAGGACCGGGAGTACCGGACTGCGCCTGTTGGAAGGCGCGATGCGGTCGGTGGTGCCGGCCCTGGTGCAGACGCAGAGCTTCGAAATTCATACGCCCAACGCAACCGCCGCGGTGCGAGGCACTGACTTCGATACCAGCTATTTCGAGGGCACGGTGCGACCCGGCTACGAGGGCTGCCAGTGCTACACCGACGTCAAGGTACGTGAAGGTGTGGTTGCGGTCAGCAATCTTTCTAACCCGACGGCGGAGGTTGATGTGGAGGCGGGATTCGAAACGACCGTTCCATGTCTGTTGCCGCCGCTCAACGCGGGACCTTTGGGAATTGCCGGGGCGCAAGGACCAGGCGCGGCGGGCGGCAGGGGCGGTGGCGGCGGAGCTTCAGAATCGGCAGTCAGCGCCGGCGTCGGCTTCTCGGCGCCGCCACCTGGCGGCGGCAGCACGGGTGCTCCTCCACCTCCTCCGCCCCCTATGCCGCCTCTCGGCACGACGACAGGACCCCAGTAG
>JBAWCX010000236.1:0-7160 GCA_049590495.1 Binatus sp. (SeqCode) | reverse complement strand
ATCTCGTCGTCGCCAACGGCGGGGATGCGGAAATTGAGATCGCCGCCGGCGATCGCCTGCGTGCCGCGCGCGAGCAGTTTGATCGGGCCGGTGATTCCGCGCGAAAGAAAAATTCCGAACCAGCTCGCCAGCGTCACAACCACGAGTCCTATCAGCACCAGCGTAAGCAGGTAGCTGTTCATGATGGGCTGGCGAAGAATTCGCAGCTGGAAGTAATCCTCGGAGACGCGCGAGATGTTGGTGGCGCGGGTCGCGAGGCTTTGCGGCAGATAGTAATCGACCAGCACTGCGCCGAGCACGTTATCGGTTTCGCTCGAGACGTAAATCGGCGCTGAGCCGCGGACCACGTCGGCGTTGCCGAGGCGGTCGGTGCGCGTGAGCGCCTGTCCTTTCAGGGTTTGCGAGATGATCGGCGAATCGGGCGAGGCCCCGATGCCGGTGGGCGTCTTTGGGCTGATGTCGATGAGCAGCAGTTTGCGATCGGCGGAGAACACCTCGATGGTGCCGAGGTTGTACTCCTCCTGGCGCTTGTTGATGAACGCTTTGAGCTCGTCGCGCTTACCCGGCGCGAGCAGGCCCTGCGCCGAGATCTCTCCCGCCAGCACGCGCGCGAAATGCGACGCGTTGTTGGCCGAGTTCAGGTAGTAGGTCTTCGCGATTTCGAGCGAGTCGTTAAGAATCTGTTCGTACTCGGGATTGAACCAGCTGTTGATGTCGGCATGCAGGAACACGCCCGACACGTAGAGCAGGAACGCGCTTGGGATCAGCGCGACCGCGATGAATCCGGCCACCAGGCGCACCTGGAATTTCGAGCCGATCAATCCGCGGCGGCGCTCGAAGATGACTTTGGCGAGATTGCGTCCGACCAGGAACAGCATCAGACCGAGCAGCAGGAAGCTCAGGTTGAAGAGCGAGATGACCGCCAGGTTGGAAACCAGCGAGGTGTGACGCGTCAGCGGCGGCAGCTCGGTTTGCGCGAGCACGAATGCGACGAGAGTCGCACCCGCGACGCCGACCGCGATAAGCTCGCGACGACGCCGCTTGCGCTCTGCGAGCCGATGCGGGCTTACGGATTTTTTGGCTGCCAAAGCGTCAACGCCTCATCAACGAGAGCACTATGGTTGCGACGATGCTGAGAAGAATGCAGGTGGCGAGCGGAAAATAGAAACTGAAGTTGCCGCGCCGGATGTAGATGTCGCCGGGCAGCCTGCCGACATACGGCACCGACGACATTCCCCATAGCGCGAGTCCCACGACCACGATCGCGATACCTGCGAAAACCAGGCTTTTTCCTATCGGCGCCATCGGTTAGCTGCCACGGCACCGATTGTACAAGACGGACGGCCCTGGCAATACACGGGCGCCCTACCCCGCTCGACGGCTCTAGGCGTGGGCGTGCGCGTGCGATTTGGCGCCGGCGGCCTCGCGCGCTGCGAGCGTCTCCTTGATTATTTTCTCCGCGACGGGCGCCGGCGCCTCCTCATAGTGCGAGAAGTGTTGCTCGAAGGAACCGCGGCCCGACGTGATCGAGCGCAGGTCGGGCGCGTACTTCAGCACCTCCGACATCGGCACCTGCGCCTTGATCACCTGGCCGTTGCCCTTGCTGTCCATGCCGAGTACTTTGCCGCGCCGCGAGTTCAGATCGCCAATCACGTCGCCCATGCATTCGTCGGGGCACGCGACTTCGATCGCGACGATCGGTTCGAGGATGATCGGCCGGGCTTTTTCCAGACACGCCTTGAAGCCCATCGAGGCTGCGATCTGAAACGCCATGTCCGACGAATCGACGTCGTGATAGCTGCCGTCGAATACGGTGACCCGGACGTCCACCATCGGATAGCCGGCCAGGAATCCGTCGGGCAGCGTGTTGCGGACGCCCTTTTCGACGGACGGAATGAAGTTGCGCGGGATGACGCCGCCGACGATATTGTCGACGAACTCGAAGCCCTTGCCGCGCGGCATCGGCTCGATCTTGAGCCAGCAATCGCCGTATTGCCCGCGTCCGCCCGACTGGCGCTTGTACTTGCCTTGCGCCTCGGCGCGTCCCTTGATCGTTTCCTTGTAGGGAACCTTCGGCGCTTGCAGCTCGACGTCGACGTTGAATTTTCGGCGCAGCTTCTCGACCGTGATCTCGATATGCATCTGGCCGGTGCCCGACAAGATGATGTCGTGGGTCTGCGGATCGCGATGCATCTCGAGCGCGAGATCCTCTTCGATCAGCTTCTGCAGCGCCGCCGAAGACTTCTCCTCGTCGCTCTTGGTCTTGGGACGAATCGCGAAAGAAATCACGCCCGCGGGACGCGTCAGCGGCGGCATCACGAGCACCGGCGCTTTCTCGTCGCATAAAGTGTCGCCGGTGGTGGTGTCTTTCAGCTTGGCGACGGCGACGATTTCGCCGGCGATAACGCTGGCGATAGGCGTCTGCTTCTTGCCTTCGAGCCGCAGCAACTGGCCGAAGCGTTCCTTCGTTTCCCGCGTCGAGTTGAATACGGCCGCATCGGTCTGAGCGCGGCCTGAAATGATGCGGAAGATCGAGAGCTTGCCCGCGAACGGATCGATGATCGTCTTGAAGACCAGCGCCGCGAAAGGCGCCGCCGGATCGGCGGGACGGCTCACGGGCTCGCCGGTGGTGGGATTCTGGCATTCGACCGGCGGACGTTCGTTGGGCGCGGGCAGGAACGTCGTGATCGCGTCGAGCAGCGGGCCGATGCCGATATTCTTTGCGCCCGAGCCGCAGAAGACCGGCGTGATCTTGCGCTCGACTACGGCAGCGTGCAGCGCAGCGCGGACTTCAGCGTCGTCGAAAGTTCCCTTGTCGAGATATTTTTCGAGCAGCGCGTCGTCGGTCTCGGCGACTGCTTCGAACAGTGCAGTGCGAGCGGCTTCCGCGCTCGCCTTCAGCTCGGCGGACAATTCCTCTTCCTTGAACTTGCCGCTGGTGTCGGCGTAGGTCAGCGCCTTCATCGCGAGCACGTCGACGACGCCCTTGAAGCCGAGCTCCTCGCCAATCGGAATCGTCAGCGCGACGGCGCGCGCGCCGAGCACCTTCTCGAGGTCCTTCATCGCGGCGTCGAAGCTGGTGCGCTCGCGATCGAGCCGCGACACGAACGCGATCCGCGGCAGTTTGAGGTCCTCGGTCGCGGCCCAGATTTTTTCGGATTCAACCTTGGTGTCAGCGCCCGGGCTTATCAGCATCACGACGCCGTCCACCGCGCGCAGAGTCGTCAGCGTCTCGGGCAGGAAGGCGGTGTAGCCGGGCGTGTCGGCGAAAATTACTTCGGTCTTTTTCCAGTTGAGATGATTGAACGCGGAACTGATCGAAATGTGATGCTTGGTTTCTTCGGGCTCGAAGTCCATCGCCGCCGAGCCGTCGTCGGGCCGCCCCAATCTCGGCGCCGCGCCTGCCGTGAAGAGCATCGCATCGGCGGCCTGCGTCTTGCCGGTCCCGCCCTGGCCCACGATTGCGATTGTCCTAAGCCGTCCGATTTCCTCCACTGCCATGGAGCTTACCTCTCAGCTTGCCCGCCGGGACCAGCGCCGAATTCAGAGCGCCGCGCCCCGATCGATGCAGTTATTTCGCGTTGATCACATAAATCTACTCGTACGCCCCCTCCACGCTTACCTCACCCGCGACGATTCGCTCGACACGGTCTCCGATGTCTAGCAGCAGTGCACCCGTCGCGTCGATTCCCTTCACGACTCCCGATTGACGCCGCCGGCCGTCCACAATCGCGATACGCCTGCCGGTCAGGGCCGAGAAGCGCTCCCACGCGGGGCGGACCGACTCGAAGCCGCGCGTCAGAGATTCCATATAGCGGGAGTCGAGCAGATTAAAAAGCGAATCGGCGATCGCAATCCGGTCGCATGCGTGTCCGGTCGCGATACGCATCGAGGTCGCCTTGTCGCGGAGCTCGGGCGGGAGGTCGGCGGCGGCGAGGTTGATATTGAGGCCGATGCCGAGCAGGACGCAGTCGAGATTCTGGCGCGCGTCTGTCACCGCCTCGGCGATTATGCCGCCGGCCTTGCGGCCGCGCAACCACACGTCGTTGGGCCATTTGAGCGCGACGAGACCCGGCGCCTCACGCTCGAGCGCCTCGGCCGCGGCGACACCGGCGACCAGGCTCATGCGCGGCACGTCGGCGAGCGGAATCGGCGGACGGAGGATTATGGTCGTGTAGAGGTTAACGCCGGACGGCGAATGCCACGTGCGGCCCATCCTGCCGCGCCCCGCGGTCTGCTGCTCTGCTATTACGAGCGTGCCCTGGTGGGAGCCGCTCGCGGCCAGCTCGCGCGCCGCTTCCTGGGTGGAGTCGATCTCGTCGAAATAATGGATTCGCCAGCCGATGCGGCCGGGCGCGCCTCGTTCGATAGCAAGATAAGGATTCTGAGGCATTACTTTAAATTCCAAACATCGGGCGCGCACGGCGCCCGCCGATCAGACCGCGTCAATTCTCATGCTGATATCCAGAAATCGCGCCGAATGGGTCAGCGCGCCGACGGAAATCAAGTCGGCGCCCGCCTCAGCAATCGCGCGCACGGTCTCGAGCGTCACACCGCCGGAAACTTCGAGCTGAACTTTAGATCCCGCGAGCGCGCGCGCTTTACGGATGTTGTCGAGCGTCATGTTGTCGAGCAGGATCGCGTCGGCGCCGGCTTTAAGTGCTTCTTCAACTTGCGCGAGCGTCTCGCATTCGATCTCGATTTTGAGCGTGTGCGGCGCGACGCGGCGCGCGCCCTCGATCGCTTTCGTCACTGTGCCGGCCGCCGCGATATGGTTCTCCTTGATCAGCACGCCGCTGTCGAGTCCCAGGCGATGGTTGCGCCCGCCGCCGACGCGGACCGCATACTTCTCGACGACGCGCAGGCCGGGATGAGTCTTGCGTGTGTCGATAATTTTCGCGCGCGTGCCAGCGACCGCATCGACGAATGCGCGCGTCGTGGTCGCGATTCCCGACAGGAGTTGCACGAAGTTGAGCGCGGTGCGCTCGCCGATCAGCAATCCCGCGAGCTCACCGTCGATTTGCGCGAGCATATCACCAGCCTTCAGTTCCGCACCTTCGGGCGCGAGCGCGACTATTCGCGGCTGGGCACCCGCGTGGCGCATCACGGGCTCAATCAGGATGCCGCCGGCAAGAATCATCCGCGATTCTTTGACAGTGATTCGCGCGCGGCCCATCGCGCCGGATGCGACGGTCGCAGCCGTGGTGATATCGCCCTGCCCCACATCCTCAGCAAGCGCCCGCTTGATGAGTTCGTCGAGGTCCGTTTGTTTAAGCAGCTCCATCACCGCGCCGCGACCCTGAACTTTTTAGCCTTATCGACCACCCTGCCCGCATGTTATCTTCTAGGTTTGTATTAACCCCTTGACTACATCCCCTCCACAAATAGTGTCCCACGATCACCCGGCGAAAGTCCCGCACAACCAACATGCCTGTTTCGCGAGCACCCGCCCCATACGAAAAACAAATTCTGACGGAACGAAGCTACCGATAGTGGTACCCACATCGCTCACCACAACCTATGGTATGAACTGTCCACTCCGCCGCCAAAACTCTCCGCGATCATGCGGGCTCACCGAGTCGCCGGAGCTGTTCCTTCAACAAATGCCGCTGGTCGCGGAGCGCATTTCGGCGCTGCTCGACCTCGGCGATCGTTTCTGGGTCCGCCTTCGCGAGAAAGTTGTTGTCATTGAGCCGCGCCTCGTGCTGGCACAAATGCTTCTCGACTTCTGCCAGCTGTTTTCGCAGCTTCTGCCGCGCCACCTCGAAATCGAAGCCTTTGGGTGCATCGATAGCCACGTCAGCCCACGACAGATGCTCAGCTACCGCGCGCTCGCCCGTCGGCTTTCCAACGGCGAGACTGTCGAGCTTCCCGATCGTCATGACGTACGGACGCCAGCCCTCGATTTCGCGGGCATCGCCCGTTCCATTCGGACTGATCATCGCATTGACGCGCTGCCCCGGATGCCATCCAAGCGCCGACCTCAGAGAGTTGATCGCCTCGGTCGCCTCGATGCAATGCTCCATCGCTCTCGCTTCTTGCGCCGACAGCGGATTCGTTGCCGACGTCTCTGGATACTTCGCAATCGGCAAATGCGCCGCGGGATCCGGCTCGTCTATGTATGGGCGAATCACTTGCCAGATTTCTTCGGATACGAACGGCATGAACGGATGCAGCAGGCGCAGCATCTTGTCGAATACGTTGATCAGCACGCATCGCGCGCCTGCCTGACGTTCGCCGCCGGCCTTGAGCGGCTCCTTGGACAGCTCGATGTACCAATCGCAGAACTCGTGCCAGATGAACTGGTAGAGCTTCATCGCGGCGACGTTGAATTCGTACGCGTCGATCGACCGCGTGACTTCGCGAATCGTGTCGTCCAGCCGCGACAGAATCCATCGCTCGGCCAGTCCCAGCTTCGCGCTTTCGAGTTTCGGCAGGGGCTGCGGAGCGCCGTCGAGATTCATCATCACGAAGCGCGCCGCGTTCCAGATCTTGTTCGCGAATGCGCGCGACGCCGCGAACCTGTCGTGCGACAGGATCACGTCGCGACCCTGCGCGGCCAACTGCGCCAGCGTGAAGCGGACCGCGTCTGCCCCGTACTCGTTCATCAAATCGAGCGGGTCAACGACGTTGCCCTTCGTCTTGCTCATCTTCTTGCCGTCTTTGTCGCGCACCAACGGTGTGATGTACACGTCCTTGAACGGCACCTTGTCGGTGAACTCGAGTCCGAACATCATCATGCGCGCGACCCAGAAAAAAATTATGTCGAATCCCGTCAGCAGCAGGCTGGTCGGGTAGTAGCGCGCGAAGTCCGCGGTGTTTTCCGGCCAGCCGAGCGTGGACATCGGCCACAAGCCCGAGCTGAACCACGTGTCGAGCACGTCGTCGTCCTGGACGATGTCGGAGCCGTCGCATTCGGGGCATCGCGACGGACGCTCGGCGGCGACGAACAGATGGTCGCATCGCACGCACCTGTACGCGGGAATCCGATGGCCCCACCACAGCTGGCGCGAGATACACCAGTCGTGGATGTTCTCGAGCCAGTTGAAAAACACGTTCTCCCATCGCTTCGGATGGAAGGTCGTGTCGCCCTTGCGCACCGCTTCCATCGCGCGATCGGCCATCGCGCGCATCGCGAGGAACCACTGCTCGGACAGCAT
>JBAWCX010000235.1:0-5623 GCA_049590495.1 Binatus sp. (SeqCode) | reverse complement strand
GGTGAGGTGCGCGCGGTTGATGGCGTTAGTTTTTCGGTCGCGCCGGGTACACTGTTGGGAATCGTTGGCGAGTCGGGATCGGGCAAGACGGCGAGCGTGCTCTCGATCATGCGGCTGCTGCCCGAGTCGGCGCGAATCGTGGACGGCGAAATTATTTTCGAGGATCAGGATCTCCTGAAACTCAGCGAGCCCGAGATGCGCCACGTTCGCGGCGCGCGCATCGCGATGATCTTCCAGGAGCCGATGACCTCGCTGAATCCCGTCTTCACCATCGGCAGCCAGATTGGCGAGGCCGTCCGGCTTCACCAGCGCACCAATCGCGCCGAGACTCGCAATCGCACAATCGAGGCGCTCCGGATGGTCGGGATTGCCGACCCCGAGCGCCGCATCGACGACTATCCGCATCAGTTGTCCGGCGGCATGCGCCAGCGCGTGATGATCGCGATGGCGCTGTCATGCAACCCGCGCCTGCTCATCGCGGACGAGCCGACTACCGCGCTCGACGTGACGATCCAGGCGCAGATTCTCGATCTGATCCGCGAGTTGCAGGTGCGGCTCGGCCTCGCGGTGATTCTTGTCACGCACGATCTCGGAATCGTCGCCGAGTATGCCGACGACGTGACAATCCTTTACGCGGCGCGCGTGATGGAGCAGGCGCCGACCGCCGAGCTGTTTCGAAATCCGCTCAACCCGTACACGCGCGGGCTGCTCGAATCGATTCCCGGCATCGACGGCAGCCGCCATCGCCGCCTGCAGGCGATTCCCGGTTCGATTCCGAGCGCGCAGAATCCACCCGCCGGCTGCAGATTTCATCCGCGCTGCCCCCGCGTAATTCCCAAATGTTCCGACGCGGAGCCGCCGCTCGAAAACAAGGGCCCCGACCACTATGTCGCCTGCATCCGCGCCTAGTCCCGAATCGCCTGCCGGCAACACCGCCGCGACCGCGTCCGGCGCGCCGCTGGTTCGTGTCGAGCATCTCAGCAAAGAGTTTCCCGCGGGATCGACGGGCATCATCGGCGGGAAAAAGCTGTCGATAAAAGCGGTGGCCGGCGTCAATTTGGAGATTCAACCCGGCGAAACGCTGGGATTGGTCGGCGAGTCGGGCTCGGGCAAATCGACGCTTGGACGGTTGATTCTGAAGCTCCTCGAACCGACCGAAGGCGCCGTATATTTCGACGGCCGCGATCTCTCGACGCTTGGCCGCGCGGAACTTCGCGCGCTGCGCCGCCAGATGCAGCTCGTGTTCCAGGATCCTTACGCTTCGTTGAATCCGCGGATGCGCGTGCGATCGATCGTCGGCGAAGGTATCGAGATTCACAAACTTGCGCGGGGTGCGGAAAAGGAGCGACGAATCGCCGAGCTGCTCGCGATGGTCGGGATGAGCGCTGACGCGATGGATCGCCTGCCGCACGAGTTCTCCGGCGGGCAGCGCCAGCGAATCGGAATCGCGCGCGCGCTCGCGGTCAATCCGCGCTTCCTGGTGCTCGACGAGCCGGTCTCGGCGCTCGACGTCTCGATCCAGGCACAAATTATCAACCTGCTGCAGGACCTGCAGGAGAAGCTGAAACTCACTTACCTGTTTATCGCGCACGACCTGCGCGTGGTCGAGCACATCAGCAATCGCGTCGCGATTATGTACCTCGGCAAGATTGTCGAAATCGCCTCGCGCGACGAGATTTACCTGAACCCGCGCCATCCCTATACCCGCGCGCTGCTCTCCGCGATTCCGACTATCGACACCGAGCACCGCCCCGAGCGCATCAAGCTGCCCGGCGAAATGCCGAGCCCGATGAATCCGCCGCCCGGCTGCGCCTTCCATCCAAGATGCCCTTATGCGAAAGATGTTTGCACTAGTATCGAACCGAAATTGGAAACCGGGCGCGGCGGCCACGCGGTGTCGTGTCACGTCTTCCCGGCCCCGTAGTCGAATGGATTCAACGCATATACCGCAGGATGCAGGCGCTTCGTGGGCGGAAGCGCGCACGCGCGTCGCAGTCGGCCGCAACGTCAACGTCTCCGGCAAACTGATCTTTCACGAGCCGGTCAGAATCGAGGGACGCTTCCGCGGCGAGGTTCGCTCGATCGAGTTGGTCGTGGTCGGCGAAGAAGGAATGATCGAGGGCAAAGTCTTCGCGCCGCGACTGCTCGTTATGGGTGAGCTGCGCGGCGACGTCGTGGGATGCGATCGCCTGGTGCTCGGGCCGCGCGCCAGGTTCACGGGAAATATCGAGACGCGAAACCTGACGATCTCCGAAGGCGCCTACGTGGACGGCAACGTCCACATGACGCGAGACTCCGTAGAATAGTCGAACAGACCGCCGCTCAGGTCGCGACGTCGAGCCGTGCCGCCTTGCCCGACAGGTCGCGCAGGTAGTACAGCCGCGCGCGCCGGACGCGGTTGCGCGTCAGCACCTGCAGCTTGTCGATTCGCGGCGAATGCATCGGGAAGATTCGCTCGACGCCGACCCCGTACGAAATCTTGCGGACGGTAAAGGTCGCGCGGTTGGCGCCCCGGTTCATTTTGATCACGATGCCTTCGAAGGATTGGATGCGCTCCTTCTCGCCTTCGACGACCTTGACGTAAACGCGAACCGAGTCGCCGACGCGGAATTCAGGCAGGTCCTTGCGGATGCCCCGCTCTTCGAGCTTCTGGATAACGGTATTCATGGGAAGAAAGACCTCGAGTCGAGCCAATTAACCTACCCAAATGCGCGCGCGCACTCAATGGGTCGGTGTAAGTTAGTGAACCAATGAATCAGCTGGCTCTTGAGCAAACATCCGATCCACCGGAGGTTCATCTACATGACGCTTCAGCTCCTTGCCGCAGTCACGCTTGGCCTGATGTGCGGCAGTGAATTGAACGTGGCGGCCTTCGCGCATCCCCTGCTCCATCGGCAACCACTCGATGTACACGTCAGGATGCGCGCGTCGATGGCCGCATTGTTTGGTCGTGTGATGCCGTTTTGGATGGGAGGCTCCGCGCTGCTGAATCTTCTATTGTTGCTGCCCTTCGAAAACTTGAACGAGTCTGCTGGGAATTTCGCCGCAGCCGCATTCACAATCCAGGTCTTCGCCGTCTTGTTTTCGCTCGTCGGTCCGGTACCCATTAACAACCGAATCGCAAAATGGACGACGGAATCGCTTCCTGAAGACTGGGAGGCACAGGAGGATCGCTGGGATCAGTACCATTGGTGGAGAACGTGCGGGCTGATTGCGGCGTTCGCAATTCTCGTCCTCGGCGTTGGTGTTCATCAGTGAGTAGGGCAGCGTTGGGGAATCTAATGCGGGACAGGATCGCCGAAATAGTTGCGGCAATCGAGCCGGTTGACGATCTCGAGCGGGAGCATCGCGACTCGACGCTCGAATGGATTCGTTCGGGTGCGCCGATATTCAGAACTCGGAAACCCGACGTGCCGGCCAAGCATCTGGTGAGTTACTTCGCTCTCGTCGATGACCAGCGCGGCAAGTTGCTGCTCGTCGACCACAAGACGGCCGGCTTATGGCTGCCGAGCGGTGGCCACGTCGAGCCCGGCGAGGATCCGCGGGCAACCGTGGTCAGAGAACTGTCTGAGGAGTTGGGGCTTGCGGCGGATTTCATGCACACAGACCCGCTGTTCATCACGGTGACGCGGGTCGGCGATGACGGCGGGCATACCGACGTCTCGCTTTGGTATTTGCTTCGGGGCGATAGTTCGCGCGCGATTGAATTCGATCGCGGCGAGTTTCATGGCGTGCGATGGTTTGGCTTCGACGAGATTCCGTTTGAGCGCTCCGACCCGCACATGCGCAGGTTCGTGAAGAAGCTGCGCGCGGTTACATGCGGCCGAGGCGGTCTAGTATGATTCCCGCGACGTAGCGCACCGCCCACTCAATGGGTCAGCGTGATTGGGTACTGGCTTAATTCGCACCCGAGTGGCTGAATTTCAAAGTGCGAGTCTTACTCTGATAGTCCTGGGACGGGATGAGGCCACGGATGTCCGGTGCACACTTCATACCAAATGGCTTGGTTTAATTCGTAGCGTTCCCTCGCGGCCCCAGTTAAGACGTGGCACGCATCACAGACAGCGCATATGCGCGCCTCTTCGTCCTGCGTTTTCATCGCGCTTTCCGCTGCGAGCTCTGCGGAACGTTCCGCCCGAAGTTGCGCAGCTTGCGCGCGTTCGGCGCAACGTTCTGCCCGCCGATTGGCGGAATCTATGGCCGCTAT
Organism: Binatus sp. (SeqCode); assembly: GCA_049590495.1. Classification (GTDB taxonomy): domain Bacteria; phylum Desulfobacterota; class Binatia; order Binatales; family Binataceae; genus Binatus. The sequence goes on along the minus strand of JBAWCX010000235.1, from coordinate 1,416 downwards.
GTTGGGTCCGCAAGAGGTGAGTACGACAAGCGCGAGCGCGGCGGCATGGCGAGGTTTCACTTCGTTCCCTTGAGGCGGGGATCGTCCTCGGCAACGCACTGTCCGAGTGTGTAGTAGTTTGCGTCTTTCCGGCGTATGGGCTCTTTCTGGCCCGCTGCGACAAATTTTCGAATCCTCTGCTGTTGTAGTTGTTTACACCCCGCTAGCGTATCGGAGTAATCGCCGCGGCACCATTTGCTAAGCGGTTCATCGGTGTAGAAGTGAGAATAACCGCCGTGAGTCGGAGGCAACATTAGAAACCAGCCCACAAGCGCGAGCGCGGCTGCGTGGCGGAGCGTCATGGATAGCGATTTAGCAGGCTCTGGTCGAATTAGTAAACAACTATTGGTCACCATCGACGGTCACTTGCCGCGCAGGCGATCCAGGATGATTCCCGCTGCCGATCGCACTGACAGATGGTTGTAGTCGCCGGGGCCGATGACCGGCGCGAGCACGATGTCGGCGCGTTCTGCCACCTCGGGCGACATTCCAAATCCGGTCCCGAGCAGGATCATCATCGGCGGCGCGTCCGGGGCTTCGAGCCGGGCTTGCAAGTCCGCGTAGCTGGTGCCGCCTTCCGTGCGGGCCGAGGTGTGCACGATTAGCGGGCGCGCGCCGGAGATTCGCGTGGCCTCCGCTATCGCGTCGTCGAGTTCGGCGACGATTTGCACGCGCTCGAGCGCCTCGCGCCGGCGCGAATCGTGCGCGCGGCCGAAATCGAAGCGCCAATGATCGATCACGCTCGCCGCGAATTTTCGCTGCTCGGGAATCGGATGCACGATGAACACTCCCCGCACATCGTAGGTTCGCGACGCGCGCGCGATATCGTGAATGTCGAGGCTGGTGATCGCCGACGTGACGATCTCGCCGTTCCGATTGACGACCGGATGATGAATCAGCGCTACGAAAAGGTGCGACACGCTCAGTTCTTGCGCCGCTCGAGCAGGTCGGGACGCCGCCGCGCGGTGCGCCGCTTCGCTTCGGCCTCGCGCCACGCGCGAATCTTGGCGTGGTCGCCGCTGAGCAGGATTTCCGGCACGGTCATGCCGCGGAACTCTTCGGGCCGCGTGTATTGCGGATACTCCAGCATCCCGGCGGCGAACGATTCCTCGTCGAGCGACTCGGGATTGCCGAGCACGCCCGGTAGCATCCTGCCGACCGCCTCGATCACCGCCATCGCGGGTATTTCACCGCCGCTCAGCACGTAGTCGCCGACGGAAATTTCCTGGTCCACCAGCGAGCGCACGCGCTCGTCGATTCCTTCGTAGCGTCCCGCGACGATCATCAGGCCCGGCGCGCGCCTGGCGAGGTCACGCGCCATCGAATTGTCGAACACCTCGCCCTGCGGCGTCATCAGGACGCGCCATAGGCCGGGGC
>JBAWCX010000234.1:0-17912 GCA_049590495.1 Binatus sp. (SeqCode) | reverse complement strand
GACACCATCGCTACGAAACCGCGCTAAACTATAGGCGCGCGCGAAATTCGTCGCGATGCGCGATCTCTTCCACGTTAAATACTTCACGCGCGCGTTGCGTGAACGACGCGATGGCCTCGGGCGGCAGCGACTTTACCACGCGATGCGTCGGCAGAATGACCAGCCCCCGATCGTCGCACGCCACCAGCGTCATCATCGTATAGTCGTACGGCTGCGGCTCGCTCGACACGCTCTCGTGGCGCCGCGCGCGCCTATAGTTTAGCGCGGTTTCGTAGCGATGGTGTCCGTCGGCGATCAAAATGCGCGGCGCTTCGAGCTCGCGCTGAATGATCGCGATTTCCTCGGCAGCCTCGATCGGCCGCAGCTCGTTGCGGATTCCCAGGTCATCGACGAGATCGATCAACGGCTCGCGCGTAGCCACTTGCTCGCGCAGTCGGTCGAGCTCTGGATGTGCACCCGAGTACAGGCCGAAGATCGAGCTGGTGTTGACCTGCAGCGCGTTCAGCAGCCGCAGGCGGTCCTCCTTCGCGGCTGGAAAAGTTCGTTCGTGCGGCACGATGCGCCCGCGATCGAACTCCTCGAGCCGCACGCGCGCGATAAATCCCGTGCGATGCAGCAGCCGGCCCTCGACGTCGAAGGTTTGCGTATACTGAAAAATAGCGGGACGCGCCGGCCGCTCGACGACGCCCGCTGCGAGCCACTCCGTTAGCGTTCTTTCCGCCGCGCCGTAACGGTCCGCGTCGCGCCCGAGTTCGAGCCGCACGACGTTGTACGGACTGCGTTCGTAGAGTTGATTCTGTCGCGCCGCGCCGATCAAATCGTACGGCGGCGCCACCACGCACGCGGGTTCGCCGGCAATTTGACGGTTGTACATCAACGCACGAAACGGCTCGATTCGTTTGCTGAGCTCACTCATTTCTGCGCGTCTCCGACGAGCGCCGTCGCGATTCGGTCTTCTGAAATCGCTCCCACTCTCACCATTTTCCACCCGTTTCTGCCGACCGCGACGACCGAGCTCGGCGCCGATGCGGTCAGTTTGCCACCTTCAAGGTAAACTTTAACTTTTTCGCCGAGCCCCGCGCGCGCTTCGGCGAGCGTGCTTGCGGGCGCCGCGCCACTCAGGTTCGCGCTGGTCGCTGTGATTGGTCTCCCGAGTCCCGCGCTGAGTGCGCGTGCGATGGGATTTGGCGATACTCGCACGCCGACGCCGTCGGGTCCTGCGAGCTCGATCGCAATATCTTCGCGGGCTGGCAAAACGATCGTCAGTGGTCCCGGCCAGAACGCGTTCGCGAGCCGCCGCGCATCGTGCGGTATTTCGCGCGCGACCGAAAACGCCATCGCGGTGTCCGCCGCAATCAATCCGACCGGACGTCCCGGCTCGCGCCCCTTCGCTCGAAACAGCCGCCGTAGCGCTGCCGATGAAAACGCATCGGCGCCGATCGCGTAGAACGTTTCCGTCGGATAAGCGACCAGCTCTCCGGCTTTCAATGCCGATATTCCGTCGTCGAGCGAAAACATCGCGACTATCCGAGCGCGCGCCGCGCGATGTCGCGCCGGAAATGACGTCCCTCGAACTCGATCATTTCCGCCGCCTCGTACGCCGCATCGACCGCCGTCGCCAGCTCCGGCGCCATCGCCGTGACCGTCAGCACGCGCCCGCCGTCGGTGACCAATTGCCCGTCGCGCATCGCGGTGCCCGCGTGAAAAACTTTCATGCGGATTTTTTTCATCGCCCATTTTATCTTGATGTCGGAGGGGACGTTGCCTTCGAGCCGGTCCAGTCCGCTGATCGCAATTCCTTTTTTGTAGTCGCCGGGATATCCACCCGACGCGAGCACGACTGCCACCGCGCTGCGCGGCGAGAGCCTGATCGACGCATTCGCGACGTTGCCTTCGGCAGCCGCGAGCAGGTTTTCTGCGAGGTCGCTCTCCAGCCGCATCATCAGCGCTTCGCATTCCGGATCGCCGAAGCGAGCATTGAACTCGAGCACGTTGATTTGTTCGCCGTCGATCATCAGCCCGACGAAGAGCACTCCGCGAAACGGAGTCCCGCGCGCGTTCATCGCCGCGAGCGTCGGCGCGACCACCTCGCGCATCGCGCGCGCTTCCAATTCGGGAGCGAACTGCGGCACCGGCGAATACGCGCCCATGCCGCCGGTGTTGGGTCCGCGATCGCCGTCGAAGACTGCCTTGTGATCCTGGAACGTCCCGAGCGGGATCGCGTGCTCGCCGTCGCACAGGGCGAAAAACGAAATTTCCTCACCGCTGAGAAATTCCTCGACGATGACGCGATTGCCCGCAGCACCGAAGCGCCGCCGCTCCATCGCGTCCGCGACCGCTTCCAGAGCCGCTGCCGTGTCGTGGCAGATGACGACGCCTTTTCCAAGCGCGAGACCGTCCGCCTTGACGACCATCGAGCCGGTGCGCGACTTCACATAGCGCCGCGCGGAATCGGCGTCGTCAAACGCGGCGAAGTCGGCGGTTGGCACGCCGGCCTCGCGCATGATCGTCTTTGCAAACGACTTGCTGGTTTCAAGCTGCGCCGCAGCGGCGGTCGGCCCGAATATCTTCAAGCCCGCGCGCGTGAACTCATCGACGATACCCGCGCCGAGCGGATCGTCCGGGCCAACGATCGTCAGATCGACCGACTTCGATTTCGCGAATTCCGCCAAGGCGGCTACATCGGTCGGCGCGATCGGCACCGCTTCCGCGATCTGATCGATGCCCGGATTTCCGGTCGCGCAGAAAATCTTCCACACCGTCTCGCTCTGATGAAGCCGCCACACCAGCGCGTGCTCGCGTCCGCCTTTGCCTATGACCAGAACTTTCATCGCGCGGCCTGCTAATGCCTGAAGTGGCGCACCCCCGTGAAGACCATCGCGAGCCCGAACTTGTCGGCCGCCTCGATCACTTTGTCGTCGCGCAGAGAGCCGCCGGGCTGTGCGATCGCGGTCGCGCCCGCTTCGGCTGCGAGCGTCGGGCCGTCCGGGAAAGGAAACAACGCTTCCGACACGAGGACGGAACCCTCGAGCGAAACCTTGAGTCGCGCCGCCTTCTCGCGCGCCGCGTACACGGGATCGATTCGCGAGGTCGCGCCGCCGCCAACCGCCAGCGTGCGATCTTCGCCGACGAATGCGATCGCGTTGGACTTGATGTGCTTGCAGACCTTGATTCCGAAGCTGAACGCGCGCATCTCGGCGTCGGTGGGCGCGCGACGCGTCACGACTTTGCCGTTGCGCGGATCTTCGATCGCCAGGTCCGGCGTCTGCACCAGCAATCCGCCGAGCACCTTCTTGACGTCAAGCTCGTTGCGATTGACGGCCTTCGAGTTGAACGTCATCACCCGCCGATTTTTGTTTTTGCGCAGGAATGCGATCACGTCGTCGGGAAACGCGGGACCGATCAGCACCTCGGTGAACAATTCGTCGACTGCGCGCGCGAAGGCCAAATCCCACGGCCGATTCGCGATGATGATGCCACCGAACGGCGAGTCGGGGTCGGTCGCGAACGCCTTGTCCCACGCCCCCTTGAGCGTGTCCGCGACGCCCACGCCGCACGGCGTGTTGTGCTTGAGAATCGCGACCACCGCGCGCCGCTCGTCATCGAACTCGAGCATCAGGTTCATCGCCGAGCTGATATCGACCACGTTGTTGAACGACAGTTCCTTGCCGTGAAGCTGGCGCGCGAGCTCGAGGAAGCGGCCATACAGCGCGCCGGTCTGATGCGGATTCTCGCCGTAGCGCAGCGCTTGCTCGCGCTCGAGCGCGAGGCTGAAGGTCTCGCCGAGTGCGGACTCGTCGCCGGCCCCGGCCTGCGTGCCGAGATAGTTCGAGATGGCGGCGTCGTACGCGGTCACGCGCGCGAACGCCTTGCGCGCGAGGCGCCATCGCGTGTCCGCGGTGATCGCGCCCTGGTTCGCATCGAGTTCCGCGGCGATCGCTGCATAGTCCGCCGCGTCGACGACGACCGCCACGTCGCCGTGATTCTTCGCCGCCGCGCGCACGAGCGTGGGTCCGCCGATGTCTATATTTTCGATCGCTTCGTCCAAGCTCACGCCCGGCATCGCGACCGTTTTTTCGAATGGATAAAAATTCACGACCACCAGGTCGATCGGCTCGATGCGATGCTGCTGCATCTGCCGCTGATGGCTCTCGTCGCCGCGCCGCGCCAGGATTCCGCCGTGAATCTTCGGATGCAGCGTCTTGACGCGACCGTCGAGCATCTCGGGCGAGCCGGTGAAACTCTCTACCGATCTGACTTTGACACCGGTGGCTTCCAGAGCCGCCAGTGTGCCTCCGGTCGAAACGATCTCGACGCCGTGCCGCACCAGCGCTTTGGCAAAATCCGCTACGCCGTCCTTTTCCGCGACGCCGATCAGCGCACGCCTGATCGCGATCCTGTCGATTCCCATCGCCATCTAGCCCCGAATCACGCGCGGCACCCGTTTGCCGACCGTGCATAGCATCTCGTACGAAATAGTTTGCGCCAGCCGCGCGACGTCGTTCACGCTAATAACCTCACTGCCCGATTCGCCCCACAAGATTACATCATCGCCAACCGATGCGCCCGCAATGTCGGTGACGTCGATCGTCGTCAGGTCCATCGAGACCGCGCCGACCACCGGCGCGCGCGCACCGCGCACGATCACCTCGCCACCGTGTTGCAGCCCTCTGCGATAGCCGTCGGCGTAGCCCACCGGCAGCACGCCGATCAGGCTTTCGCGCGGCGTGACGAACGTATGTCCGTAGCCGACGCCGCTCCCAGCCGGCGCGCGCTTGATTTGCATCAACCGGGTCTTGAACGTCATGACCGGCCGCAGCTCGACGCGCTCGCGCACCGCGGCCACGGGAGGCAGGCCGTAAACAGCCAGGCCCGGCCGCGCGAAGTTAAAGTGCGAGTCGTAGCGGAGCACCAGCGCCGCGGAATTTGCGACGTGGATGACCGAGGGCCTCATCCCGGCCCCGTTCAAGGTCTCGATTGCGCCATTAAAGACCCGAAGCTGCGCGTCGGTGATCGGACTTTTCGGGTCGCCGGCGTTGGCGAGCAACGTGCAAACGCCCTCGAGCCGCACGGCAGACGCGCTCCGCACCGCCTCGATGACATCGGGAATATCGGCAGGCATCACGCCAAGGCGCGTCGCGCCGCTGTCAATCTTGACGTGAATCGGGAAATCGGTCCGGCCTGCGGACGCGGCCGCGCGATCGAGCTGCCCGATCATCGCCGCCTCGAAGACGAACGGCGTGACGTCGAGCGCGACGATTTCCGGCGTCTGCTCGGCGAAGAAGCCCGCCTGCAGGTAGACCCGCGTACGAACTCCCGCCTCGCGCAGCTCGCGCGCCTCGTCGAGCGTGGCGACTCCGAAATGACGGCATCCTTCGTCGATCAACGCGCGCGCCACCGGAACCGCGCCATGCCCATAAGCGTCGGCCTTGACCACCACCATCAATTCGCCGTGCGCCGCCACACCGCGCAGTGCGCGGAAGTTCGAGCGCAGCGCGCCGAGATCGATCTCGGCGACGGTGGGTCGTTGCGTTTCAATACTCATCGAACGCTGAATTTCCAACTTCGCGCGCGCGGACGCAAGCCGCCGGCTTTCATGGTAGTCGGTCAGTTTGATCCAAACGAACGTATCCTCGTGATACTCTCCCAGTCGCGAGCGCCAGACCTGCCGGATTTGAAGGAGAAACGACATGAAGCAAATCCCGAGCGGAACAGAACTCGCGCGCCCATTCATGCCCGCAAAAGACTTTGATCTCTCCAAGAACTTCTATGAGACGCTGGGCTTCGAAAAACTTCTTGACGGAGAGGTGGCGATCTTCAAGGCCGGTTCCGGCGGTTTCATACTTCAGCGCTCTTATCAAAAGGACTGGGCTGAAAACTTTATGATGCAGCTCATGGTCGATGATCTTGACGCTTGGTGGACGCATATTGAAGGGCTTGATCTGCCGGGAAAATTCAATGTTCAGCCGCCGCGCGCGCCGGCCATGCAGCCATGGGGGCTTCGGATAGCTTACGTCTGGGATCCATCCGGAGTGCTTTGGCACATCGGCGAACGGCGCGCCGGCGCAATACAAGACTAACGCATCTGGCGGCGCAAGAACTGCCGCCTTCGAAAAGCTTCGATTCCCAAAATGACTCACTAGCGGCTTCCCCCTGTGGATGAACCGCCCGGCTGCCACTCCCCTCAACTCTGCCGGAATGCAATCATCGCTTGCAGATGAACACCGCCATCGTGACGGGAGCTAACACCGGCTTGGGCTTCGAGTGCGCCCGAGCGCTCGCCGACACACAAGACTGGCACGTAGTCGTGGCTTGCCGCGACGCCGAAAAAGGCCGCGAGGCCGTGAGGCGGCTGTCCGCGCATACCCGGCACAATAATATCCAGGCGATGACGCTCGATCTTGCCTCGCTCGAATCGGTGCGAAATTTTGCTCGCGACTACGCCGCAGAATCGCGGCCGCCGCTGCGCGCCATAGTATGCAACGCGGCTACGCAGCTCGTCACCGGCAGAACCTATACAAAGGACGGCTTCGAGACCACGTTCGCCGTCAACCATCTCGGGCATTTCCTGTTGGTGAACCTGATGCTCGCGCGGTTGGCGACGCCGGCGCGAATTGTCGTGGTGAGCAGCGGCACCCACGATCCCGCGCAGACCACCGGGATGCCGCCGCCGGTGTATCGACGCGCGCGATTCCTTGCGCGGCCTGATGAAGATTCCCACCCTCTCGATGACGAGCGCGGAACGGCCGGTCGGCGCGCTTACACCACGTCGAAGCTGTGCAACGTCCTGTTTATCTACGAACTCGAACGCAGGCTGCGCGCCGAAAAGACCACGGGCAACAATGGCCCCTCGATCACTGTCAATGCGTTCGATCCCGGCCTGATGCCGGGGACCGGGCTGGCGCGCGACTACGGCAGGATGGCGCGATTTGCCTGGCGCTTCGTGCTGCCGGCCCTGCGTCCATTCGTGCCGAATGTGAACAGTGCCGCGCGATCGGGCCGCGCGCTTGCCGATATGGTAACCGAGCCGAGATTTGCTCGCATCTCCGGAAAATACTTCCAGGGTAGCCGCGACGTGCCGTCGTCGAAGGACTCGTACGATCCCGCGATGGCGAGGGACCTGTGGGAGGCGAGCGCCGCGATGGTGAAGTTGACGCCCGACGAAACAGTTCTAAGGCTAAGATCGGCTCCGTCGGCGGCATAGTGGTGCTGCGGAATACATATCTATTAGTATTTCTCAGTTGATTATATTTTCCCCGACTTGACACTAGTAAATTGCTAGTTCAAACTAGAAAAAGTCGGAATCGATATAAGAGTCGAGTCCCGACCTGATCCAGCCTGACAGTGGCCGTTCCGCTCGCCTTTGACCACGTTCCGCTAGACCAATCTCATTAGTACGATCGCAAGGCCTGAGGAGGCCCGTATGGCACAAGCTCGCCACCTTTTCTGCGCCAATCTATCGGCCGCGGCCGAAAAACTGAGCTTGCTCGCCGGGCTGACGGCCGGCCTTGCATGCTCGATCTTTGCCAGCTTTATCGCGAACGCGCTCACTCCCGTCAGCGCGCATCTCGTCGAAGCGGACTCCTTTCGCCGCACTGTGTCGGGCCATTACCAGGAAGTTTTGAGCCTCGACGGCGCCACTTCGACGATGCTGGTGTCGCTGATTGTTTTTGTTCTGGTCTGGTGGTCGACGCGTGTGATTTTGGAGAACTGGAATCGCGAAGATTGGAGACGCATCGATCCGGTAGACCGAAGCCTGTCCGGCGGACCGTTGCTCATACCAGTGACAGTCGCACCGCTGGCATCGGCCGTGAGTAAGTGAATTAACACAAAATCGGGATCTCAGTTCACATACAGGAGAATGACTAATGAACGGAACAACTGACAAAATTAAGGGACGCGTCGAAGAAGCGGCCGGCATACTGACTAATGACAAGAACCTGAAAAATCGCGGAAAGATGGATCAAGCCGCCGGCAACGTCAAGGATGTAATCGGGAAGACCATCGACAAGGCGGTTGCGGCTGTCAATCACCAACACAAACACTAGTAGATTTCTCACTCCGCCGACAAGTTCTTCTTCAATATCGGCCACGCGCGCAGCCGAAAAAAGATTTGGACCCCCGCCCATCCAGGATGAGCGGGGGGACCTGCCCCGACAACAAGCTGAAGCCGAATCAATTGAACAGGTTGAGCTGATTCTCCGAATCGTCGACGAAGTAAATGCCGCTTCCGTCCGGCACTACCGCGAGTCCAAACAGGGCGCCCGCTCCGGCCGGCGCCAGCAGCGCCGCCGTCTGAGTGCCATGCGGCGTCGTCTCGACGATATTTCCGTCGCCGCCGTTAACGGTGAGGATGTCACCGTTGGGCGCAAGCGTAAGTCCGAGCGGCATATTCAGCGAACCGCCGGTACTAACAGTCTGTCCGATTCCGGCGCTGGAGCCGCGGTGCGACGCGCCATCAATTCTTGCAATGCGGCTGTTGACCGTGTCGGCGACATAGAGCGTGTTGCCGCTGTCACCATGCGAACGGCCATTGCCCGCATCACCCGCGAGGCCGACGCCGGTCGGTCCAATGATCAGTGCTGCCGGGTCGTTCTCTTCGGCGAACCCAGAACCGATGATCCGCGTTTCCAGGACGGCCGGTATTCCAGACCCCTGCGGCGGATTCGACAACGTCATCCTGGCTACCGTTCCCGCGTTAACCGCCTTATCCGCAGGGGCGCTCGTGACATTGCCATTCAGCACGTTGGTGAAGAACAACTGCGCTTTGTTTCCATCCTCACTGGCAGTCATGTCCCACGGTCCATTCACGACGCCGCCCGAAAAAGTCTCGACGGGATTGCCGTTCGCGTCGAGCACGATAAGGCATCCCGCGCCCGCCGTCGCGATCGTTCCATCGGTGGTCGGCAAGCTGCCGACAATTACCCATCCCGTTTTCAGCACGACCAACGCCGTCGTCAGTCCCACGCCACCCGGGCAGCCGCCGGGAAGTGTGCTCGCAGAGATCTCAGCGAAGGTGGACTGGGTCTGAACGTCGGGCGCGTACTGCACAATCGAGCTGCCGGTCCCCTGCAGATTGCCCGACGGCGGCGCGCCGGCATTGTTAAAGTTGCTGACCAGGATGTTGCCCTCGGTAAGGCTGCCAACCGTTTCAGGGATGACCCACACTCCGTAGGGATTCTGGTCCCCGGCCTCGAACCCGGCCGCGGGCGCGGACGGCGCGCCTTGCGTAACCGTGCTGAAGTTGTTGATGAACGGCTCAGAACCGTGCCCGTGGCCGTGCTTGGGGCCGTGCGCCAAAGCCGTCGACGTGGCAAGGACCATTAGCGCCCCCGCTGTCATCATTGACACTGCTGCTCTTCCGAGGCTCTTGGTGTGTTGTGTGTTCATAGCACTTCGGTTCCTCCTTGTATTTTCAGCAAAGTGCGTCTATGAGACCCTCCAGTTCTCGTGTACTCCATCAAAAAGGCTATCCGCCTTTCAAACCGAGTCAAGTTGAGCTTTCCAAATAGCCCTCACTAACGAGTTGCCAACGTTCTTAGATCGGCGATCATCGAATTCACGATCCGGCTTTCTGCAGCACCCATTCGCGCGAGATCTGGTTCCCGCGATTAGAAACCGAACTTCGAGCCGGCGATAAAGATCGCGACGAGCGACTTTTGGAGACTCTCCAGCTTTCGAAGTCTGGCCACAAATGATAAGAGTCCGCCGTTGGCATTGTTAACACGGGATATGAGGGCAAACCGCACTGGGACTATAATCGCCGGGAGGAAAACATCATGCCGCAAAAGATACGCAGCACTCTTTGGATCTCAACCGCCTCAGGATTGTTGATCGCGGCCGTAGGACTTCCCGGGTGCTCGATGTTTTCCGCGTCGAATGTGCCTGTCGATTGCGACGTAGTGAAAAACCAGGTCGCGGCCGGACAGACCGACGCTCAGATCGCATCTAACTTGAATGCCCAGGTGGATCAGGTCGCGGCCTGCCACGGCCCTGAGACCGGAGGCAACAAGAACACTTTAGTCCCTGAGAAAGGCTACTGACCCCACGCGATTATCAAGCTGGGCGGTTCTCCAGGAAGATTCTAGTTTCGCTCGCGACTACCGCCTTTCTGTGCTTGAGCGCGTCCTTGGGCGCGCCGGCCCCGGCCGCTCCCAACGACGCCACGCTCGAGCGCAGTTTCGATGCGCTCATTCACCCGGACGATCTGCGCGACTGGATGAAGCTGCTCGCCTCCCAGCCGAACCACGTCTCCTCGCCGCACGACAAGGCTAACGCCGACCAAATCCTCGCCTGGTTCAAGAGCTGGGGCTGGGACGCGCACATCGAGACTTACTGGGTGCTATACCCCACTCCTATCAAAGAGACCCTTGAGCTGGTCGGCCCGCAAAAGTTCAGCGCTACACTGCAGGAGCCACCCATTCCCGGCGACTCCAGCTCGAACGCGACCGATCCCGCGCTTCCCGCCTACGTCGACTACCAGCGCGACGGCGACGTCACTGCCGGCCTTGTTTACGTCAACTATGGGATGCTCGACGACTATAAGACTCTCGAGCGACTCGGTGTAAGCGTCAAAGGCAAAATCGTCATCGCGCGCTACGGCGCCGGATGGCGCGGGTTGAAGCCCAAGCTCGCGCAGGATCACGGCGCGATCGGCTGCATCATCTATTCCGACCCGGCCCAGGACGGTTATTCCGTCGACGAGACTTATCCTAACGGTCCTATGCGTCCGCCCCGCGGCGTGCAGCGCGGTTCGGTGCTCGACATGGGTCTCTTTCCCGGCGATCCGCTGACGGCCGGGATCGGTGCGACCAAGGACGCCAAGCGCCTGAAGATGTCCGACGCGCCGACGATCATTAAGATCCCCGCGCTGCCCGTCTCCTATGCTGACGCCCAGGTCTTCCTCTCGGCCATCTCAGGGCCTGTCGCTCCGCAAACATGGCGCGGCGCACTACCTATAACCTATCGAGTTGGACCGGGCCCCGCGTTAGTCCATCTGGCAGTGAAGTCCGATTGGCAGCTACGGCCCATCTATGACGTCATCGCGACCATGAAGGGCTCGACCTGGCCGGACCAATGGATCGTTCGCGGCAATCATCACGACGGCTGGGTGTTCGGCGCCACTGACCCTTTATCGGGCCAGGTCGCGCTGCTCGCCGAGGCCCAGGCTTTTGGCGGTCTCGCCAAGCAGGGCTGGCAACCCAAGCGCACGATCGTCTACACCAGTTGGGACGCCGAGGAGCCGATGATTATGGGCTCGACCGAATGGGCGGAGGATCACGCCGCCGAACTTCAGAAGAAGGTCGTCCTGTACATAAACTCGGACTCGAACGGACGCGGTTTTTTGGAGGTGGGTGGAAGCCAGGACTTCGAGCATCTGGTGAACGAAGTCGCCGCCGACCTACTCGATCCTGAGACTGGTGTTTCCATTGGCCAGCGGCTGCGCGCGAAAGTACGCATAGCTGCATTCTCGCCTACTGCCACCGAGCACCTCAGGGCTGTGGCGAAGATCGTGGCCGATCCGGACAAGGACTTCCCTATCGAGGCGCTGGGGTCGGGCTCCGACTTCTCAGCTTTTCTCGATCACTTGGGAGTGCCTGTGCTGGATGTCGGCTTTGGCGAAGAGGGCCAGTCCGGTGGCGTCTACCACTCTCGCTACGACACTTTCGAGCATCACAGCCGCTTCGTCGATCCGGGCTTCGTGTATGATGCGATGCTGGCCAAGACGGTCGGTCGAATAGTGCTGCGCGCAGCCGATTCCGACCTTCCTCTCCAGAATCCGACAGCTTTCGCGAATGATGTCTCTGACTATCTGGATCAAGTTAAGAAGCTCGCCGATGACGAGCGCGAGGAGGCCGAGACTCAGTCTAAACTCCTACACGACCGCGCGTTCCAGCTAGCCGCCGATCCTACTAAGCCTGGTGGCCTGCCCCTGGCGCTCGACCGCGTCCCCCATTTGGAGTTTGCGGCATTGGAAGACGCCGTCGATCGTCTGAAGCGCTCCGCCAAGGCCTATGACGATGCGCTGGCGAAGAACGCCTCACACCTATCCAGCTCTCAGATAGCACGAGTGCAAGCCCTCATGATCAACATAGACCAGACCCTGGCGCCCGAGAATGTAGGCCTGCCTGGCCGGGATTGGTACAAGAACTTAGTTTATGCTCCCGGCCGCTACACCGGCTATGAAGCTAAAACCTTACCCGGAGTCCGCGAGGCAATCGAAGATCGCCGCTGGTCCGACGCCAACCGATACTCCAAGCTGACCGCCAATGCCCTGAATGCCTACAGTGACCGCCTGGACAAGGCCAAGGCCGTGCTCCTCGGCAGCTGACGGGATTCGACTGCTACACAGCTTCGCTCTTTCGTGTCGGCGAGAGGCGAAATATCTTATCGACGCTATTGTAGTACGCTAGAATATCGGTGAACGGATCAGTCATCAGTTTGATGAACCAGATCATTGAACTTCGGAAGTCGTGCGCCCAGATGAGATAGATTACGCGTCCCAACACTGCCGCCAGCGTCAGAAGAAACCACTGCTGAGCGACTGCCGGTATGATCGAGGTTACTGACTCGAACGTCAGGGAGCCGGTTCTCGCGATTTGCAGAGCCTGCACTATCGGGATCAGGATGTAGCCAGCAACGACAATTGTTTTGTTCCGAGTATTGAATCCCAGCAGCGCCTTTTCCTTGTCGTGACAGGGAGGTTCCAGTATCGCGTGTCCAATCTGCCGGACGAAGAGTGCGCCTAAGCCCATAAACATGGCGAGATCGAAGTTGGAGAAGATAAGGAAGTAGCAAAGTATGAAAGTGCTCGAACTCAACAGGTGAAAAAACTGATTGATCAAATTGCTGTGCGATGCGTGATGGTCGTCTTTTTTCCGCTGCATCACTTCGACATAGAAGCTGACCAGTGGCTTTGGAATCTGCACGACGCTCTTGGCCATTTCCCAAATTAAACGAGATTGCATAGTCCTCTCCCTGCCTGGCTGTTGTTCTTCGGTTAGCCACCATCCATCGGCCTGCATTTTCTGCGCCGCATTTATTAGCATGGCTTGCAACTCTTCGTAGTCAGTCGGCGTAAAATCCAGGCTGCTCATGCATCGGCCTGTTCCAACCCAGCTAAGCGTCACTCCTTCTGCGCGAAGGTAGTACTGTAGCAGCCAGTTATACCGGCCGGGTGCCTTGAAGAGCACTGTCCAAATGGTGGCGAAGTTCATGATCCGAACCGGCAAGGACAGCCTGCTGAGACTTTCGTTAGTAGAGCGAACCCATTGCTCGCATCGACGCTTTGCCTCGATGTACAACTCAGCCGTCGCAGACTGCACGAGCCAGTTCAGGAATTCGTTCATAGCTCCCATGACGACCGGATGAGCCGAAAATGTTCCGATCACATAGGCGATCCGCATCGGATGTTGGCTGTCAAACCGCCGCATCAACTCCTTCTTGCCGCATACCACCCCTATAGGCATTCCGCCGGCGACGGTCTTCCCATACACCACAATATCAGCCTGGACTCCGAAATATTCCTGAGCTCCGCCCGGAGCGAGACGAAAACCGCTGAATACCTCGTCGAAGATCAAAGGTATTCCGCATTCGTCGCAAACCTCGCGCAGTTTACGAAGCCATTGTGCATAGGATGAAGTCGAATCCTCCGTTTTTCTTACTCCGCTCGTGAGCAGAATCGTGTCGCTCGGCGGCGGTAGATTCGGATGAAAGGATTGAACCGGATTGATAAGAACTGCCGCGATCTCGTGCGCGCGCCTGCGCAGGAGATCGAGCGACGTCGGATGAAGGTCCTTGAGAGTTAGACAATCGCCTATAGCCCGTTCACTGCCCAAACCCGGCTGCACGCCGTCCCACCACCCGTGATAGGCGCCTGAGAAGCACACGATCAGTTTTCTGCGAGTGTTAAATCGAGCCAATCGAACCGCGGCCATGACCGCTTCGGTCCCACTCATGTGAAAGGACACCTCGTCCAGTTTCGAGACGGACTTCAGAATCGCAATATTGTCGGCGACCACCGGATGAAGAGGCCCCAAGACCGGACCTAGGTCCTTAACTTTCTCCAAGCCCTTCTCCATCCACTCCTTGTAACGGTCAAAACCGGCGACGTTGAGTCCGTATGACCCACTTACATCCAGGCTCCAATTACCGTCGAGGTCGCTTAGTTTCGGACCATTCGAAGCTGTTACCACCGAGCAGAGACTGAATTTCTCGCGCATCATCCGCATGAACGGGAAGGGAACCCGGTTCGCATCCGCAAAACGCAAGTCAGAGAAGCTTCCCCGCACCTCGTTTCCCCAGGCAATCGACTTTGCCCAGTGGTTTTGAAAAAACCCAGCCAGCCGATCGATCGCCTCTTTGCGGCGCTGGACCCATAGCTCTCCAGCTCCATCGGCGCCTAAGACCTCCTGATCCGAGTAATCGAGCGACTTCACCCATTCCGACAATCGTCGCGAGACCGTCGGCGCGAGCGCTACTGCCCTCAACGTCAACAGCATTGTCGCGATTTTGCGGACGGCTAGACTTGCCAGCAGAGCCGACAATAGCAGTCCGAACAGGACTCCCGCGCTTGTCCACGGACCTGTCGCATTCAAGACAAGGTGCTCAGTCCACTTGTGTAGAGCTTGATCTGCCAGCATCCTTCATCCCCCTCGTTCAGGCTAAGTCGCCAAGCCTCTGCGCGTCAGCGAAGAAGGAGACGCCGTGCGACCATGCCTGCCCGCACTCATCAGCAGCGTTTCGAATGTTTCCACTACGCGCGGCCAGCTTAGACAGGTAACGTACTGACGCGCTTGGCGTCGCATTCTTTCGATGTCCTCAGGCCGTCGAACAAGGCTGCAAGCGGCGTCGACGAAGGCCTTGGCGTCTCCAAATCGAACGAGCACACCGGTTTCGGCGTCAGTAATATGAAGTTTCGCGCACGCATAGTTGTAGCCGATCACAACCAGGCCGCTAGCCATTGCTTCTAACGTGACATTTCCGAAGGTCTCCGTTTCGCTGGGAAACAGGAACAGGTCTGCGGAGGCATAATACCTGGCCAGCTGCTCTCCCGTGCGCATACCGGCAAAAATCAGTTCAGGATGTTCTCTTTGCAAGGCGCCGCGGAGCGGCCCATCGCCGACGATGACAAATCTAGTCCTGCCGATGATTCGACTTATGGCCTTATATGCTTCGATAGCAAGTTCCAGATTCTTTTCAGCTGCTACCCGCCCCACGTAGATTAGGGCAAGATCGTCATCGGATATGCCCCATTCTCGCCTTAACTCAGTAGAGCGGCGCTGTGGATCGAACAGCTGGTTGTCCACACCCCTATCCATGACACTTACATCGTCGAATCCTGCGCCCTGCAGGCGGGAACGAAGGTCTCCGTTGGAAACCAGCGTGCAGTCTGTTTGATTGTGAAACCAGCGCAGATATCGAAGGGCCAGGTTCTGCAGCCAGGCTACGCCATAGTGCTTACAATAGTGATGGAAGTTGGTATGGAAACCGCTGACAGTCGGAATATTCAGGCTTCGCGCTGCGCGCACCGCCGACCACCCCAGCGGCCCTTCGGTTGCCACGTACACCACAGCAGGAGGTCGGTTTATCCAGGATTGCCGCAAGCGTCGTCCTGCGGGTACTCCGAACTGTAATCCATGGTAACCCGGCAAAGGCAAACCGCGAACCAGGATAGCCTCGGAGTAACCACCGCGTTCCGACGCCTCGGAGGTCCGATGGTTCCGAGGTGTTGGATGCACGACGGATACGACATGACCCCGATCGCGCAATCCCTTCACCAGATTTCCCAAGGTCGCGGCGACGCCGTTTATTTCGGGAGCATAGGTCTCAGTGATAACACAGATATGCTGCGGATGTGAGGCAATGCGCCGAGAAGGAGCCTCGAGCGCTGCGCGCGTCCCGGAGCCGCCTTCGTCGGTATCCGAGAAAGCTACAAGCGCTTGCCACCCTTCCACATGCGAACGGTCGCCGTCGCGGAGCCGGTTCTCTTCCATACAAACCCCTCACCACTCCCCCGACCGGTCTAAGGATCACTCGGATCCTATGTCTTGGTACAGGAGAATCGTTGCGGAGGTTTGACAGTCCTTTGAAGAGTGCAGAGCAGATGTGTGAACGAGAAAAGTCGCTACGTGACGAAGTAGTCAAGGAACCGTCATTATGCTGAAACAATCCCAACTGAAATCTGCCGGCATTCGGAACCTGGACGCCGCAGCAAACAGTCAGACTCTCGCGCTACCAGTAACGCAGGTCGGTGTAGGGTCGCGTGATCGATGGCTCCTTCAGGCCCCATCGCAAGGCGCGCGTGTCGGGCTCGGGGTGCGACATCTCCATCATCGCGGCCAGCTTCGGCAGATGCTCGATTGGAATCGCCAGGTACTCGCGGCCTAACTCATGCGCGCGCCCGATCATCCATCGCAGCAGGCGCGCCATGCACTCCTCGGCTCCGTCGTCGTATCCGAAGTCGAGCACGCACGCGATCGCGATTGTGCGATGCTCATCGCCGCCAATCCTGCTCCATCGCTCGCGCATATCGCGGCCGCGGTCCCACAAGCCGCCGCACGCGCGGATGCGTCCCTCCTCTTCGAGCACGAAGTAGTCGGTCCATCCGTAAACGCTCTTCCACCAGTCCATTGTGGGATTGCCGGTCGGCTTCGGACGTTCGCCCCAGAAGCCTTCGTCGAGCACATCTTCTAGAAACTCGGCGCTGTAGGGCCGGAACAGATCCATTCCAACTTGAGTGCGATTGATGAGCGCGGCGCACGCGGAAAGATCCTCGCCGCGCACCGCGCGGATGGCGCGATCGCGATCACCTCGCGTGTCGGCGGGAAATTGCGCGACCGAAATCGGCAGACCCGGTACCGACCCTTCGCGCGTCGGCGTGTTCTCGAAAAATTGCGGGCTGTACTTCTGCCACCAGTTCACCACCGCAAAATTCTGCGAGCGCATGATGTCGTATTGGCCGACTGACGGCCGCGCCATCCAGGGCGGCATCGCGAGCCGCCGCACCTGGTCTCCGTAGCCGAGCCGGCGACAGGCGCGCCGCACCCGCAGTGCCTGCCCGTATTGCACGGAAAATGGGCGGCCATCGATCAGCACCTTGCGCCGCGAAAACGCGCAGCAGGCTACGATTTCGTGGCCTAGCAACAGGATCGGGATTTGAACATTCTGCTGCAGCCTGAATTGCGCGAACGCGTCGGGTCCGCGCTCGACGATAATTTCCCAGCCGGCGATCTCCTCGGGCGAATCGGACCACAGCGCCGAGAATTCCTCGTTGTCGGCATAGGTCGCGTCGCGCGCGCGCAAGTCGCCGGTCGTCATCCGCTCGTACCACTTGAGTTGCGCGGCGGTCTGCTCCGGCGAAAGGCCAAACCAGGTCCACGAATAGAGCGACGAGAGAGGAACGCGCGCGTCGGCGATCCGGCGCGTCAGCTCGGCGGACCATCCGCGCTCCTTCGCGATCCTCGCCAGCGCATCCGGAATCCCGGGATCGCCGCCGTCATCGCTATCGCTAGAGTCGTTGCCTGATTTCGTCATTGTAGTAGCGACATATAGAGACGAGCCACGCCCAGCGCAAGTTCAAAATAGAACCGTCCAGTTGGACTCGATGAATTGACTAATCACGGCAGCGCATACTAACGATCAGGTCGCAATCGTCGGCCGGAAGAATGAGGATGCCATGATCAAACTTGTCTACGTAATCCGAAAGCGTGCTGACATCTCCGAGAAAGACTTCCACGAGTACTGGCTGAAGAAGCACGGACCGCTGGTCCGCAGTTTCGCGAAATCGATGCGCGCGAAAAAGTACGTCCAAAGCCACACCGTCTTCGAAGACGCCGGCCACCAGATCAGAAACACCCGACCCAAAATGAAGGAGACCTACGACGGAATTACAGAAGTATGGTGGGATACGC
>JBAWCX010000233.1:0-7214 GCA_049590495.1 Binatus sp. (SeqCode) | reverse complement strand
GTACAAACCCGCGACCAGGATCAGCGCCTGCGAAAGCTCGAACGCAAACGCGGCGCGTGATTTTCCCGCTCGTCAGGTAGACGCGCTCCGATTCTGGCGCGAAGCGAATTAACTGAATGATGTTCCTCAGGTAACACCTCGCTTGTGGTGTATCGCTGCAAGCGGTGTCAGTTTCGGGGAGAGTTCAAGGGTGGAGGAAGTGGAGGACATGACCAATAAAATGCACCGCCGCGGCGCCCGACGCCTCGCTTAATCGCAAGGCGCGACGATGGCTGCTGCTACTCCCCGGCCTGACGCGATTTCGGCTGCGATCGTCGCCGAACCTTCGCGCGGGATCGATGACAACGAGCCTGCGCCGGGAAATTACCGCCTGGGCCGCTCGATCGCGACCGTGCTTGCCTTCGAAGGCTTCACGATGTCGATCAACGGCATTGGCGCACCCTGGATCGCGAAGAGCTTTCATCTTGGCGAGTCGGGAATCGCGGGCCTGTTCGCATGGATCTCGCTATCGGCGATCGGTGCGCTCGGACTCTCGCGCATGATCGATCGGCTCGGGCGCCGCCGGATGCTGCTGATATGCATGGCCGGCACCGCCGTCAGCGCGCTGGCCGCCGCGATCTCGACCAACATCGCGGCCTTCGCGCTCAGCGAGATCGCGCTCTACGCCTTCATCGGCGCGACGGTCTCCGGCTGCATAGTGATACTGGCCGAAGAACTCGCGATCGAGGAGCGCGCACGGGGGCAAAGCTGGGGTGGGCTTGGGATGGGTCTCGGCGCGGGGCTATGTCTGGTCGTGATGCCGATGGTGGCGAGTCATCACTCGTGGCGATGGATGCTGGTGATGGCGTCGGCGATGGGAATCGCCGCGCTGCTGAGGGCGGCCCGCGTCATCCCCGAGAGTGGCCGCTGGCAACGCGCCGCTGCGAGCGGAACGACATCAGCCAGCAGCTTTTACGACGCATTCGGAGAGCTCTATCGACGCCGCGCGATCACGATTCTGGTCTGCTACTTGCTGGCCAGCATCACGTCCGTCGCGGCAAGCAGTTGGTCGTATTTCCACCTGGTCTCGGTCGTGGGGCTGGCGCCGGGAGCAGCCAGCGCCATGATGTTGCTCGGAGGCGGCGTCGGGATGCTCGGCTTTCCGCTCGCCGCGCGAGGCTGCGAGCGTTACGGCCGCATCCCCACGATCTTCGTCGCGGGTTTTATGACCGGTCTCGGCGCGCTCGCCTTCTATCGGGGTCCGCCGGCGCATTTGGGCCTCGCCTGGCTATGGATCGGCGTCACGTATTGCTGTTTCACCGCGGGCTTGAGCGCGGGGCAGGTGGGTGGCAATTCGCTGGCAACCGAACTCTTTCCGACCGCGATCCGAGGCGCGATGATGGGATGGTTCGCACTGATGGCCGCCGCTGCCGCAATCTCCGCACAGACTGTGATAGCCGTTCTCGCCACGCGCCTCGGCGGCCTGTCGATAGTGGTCGGCTACCTGAGCCTGCTCGCAATCCCGAACGCGATCATAGTCGCGCTGTTGCTGCCCGAAACGCGCGGCCTCTCACTGGAAGCAGCCGCAATGGAAGAAGCGTTCGAGAAGTCGCAATAGCGTCTTGATTTGGTCGCGGGGACCCCGTCAGCTTTGTGCGCTGGAACGCGAATATTTCCAAAACAATCCGCCCGCGAGCAGAACAATCAGAACGACAGCCGCCAGCGACAGCCACAACGCGCGGACTAGAGGATCATCCGTCAACTCCAGGGCGACAGCTTGGACGGTGCCCATCACGATGAACACGACCACCAATACCCCTCCCAACAGAAGGAAGCCGATCAGTGTGGTCCCAAGCGCGCGCCATGCCGAGAATCGATGCACTTCGCCAAGACACTTGAGCGAAACGATCCACCACCACAGCCATAGCGGCGCCGAAATAATCAGATAAGGCAATATCGATCGCCAATACTGCAGCGCCGCATTCATCGATGGGGACGCTGGAGGTTGCGAGGGCGGCGGCGCCAGAAACCCAACTACGAAACTGGCGAGAGCTATCACGATCGTCAGCACCGACGGCCACGCAATAGCCGCGCGAACTTCTACCGCCTTTGCCGTGCCGCCAAGCAGCGATCCGCTCCATCGAAGCAACGCGCCGTTTATATACAGGAAGGGGACCGCTAGCAGCGGCCAGACCGCAAGCCCCCAAAAACTCATCAACTGTGAGGTATGGGGCGCCATTACCGGAATTGGCTTGCCGGCGATTGTAAAGGCGGTCGGATTGTAATTGTAACTATGAATCGCGTTCGTAAGCGCGCCGATCGCCGCCGCGATGAGCACCAGAGTTATGACCCGATCCGTTGGGTCGCGATCGACGATCGCTCGGATTGTGGCTCGAGGGCGGATGCAGATGCCTACGTATGGCGAATCGGTCCAGCCTGTCGGCTCCATAGGATGCACCCCTCTCATTTCTTTGGCGGCTGCTCGCGATACGGCTGCCCCTTTCGGTAAAGATCGAGCCGTTCGCCTGCTTCTTTTTGCACATCGGCCGGCGCGGATTGCGACTTCAACAGATCGATCGACCGCTCTTGCCACGTAACAGCCTGCACGAAATCGCCCGTACCAGCGAGCGCGGCGGCGAGGGTGTCGATCACGTAGCCGTTCTGCCATGAGGAAAGATCGCAGGCCTTCTTGGCCAGCGTGAGTGCGCGTTTGCCGTCGCGAACCGTGGCATCGGGACAGGTGCCCAGGAACCATGCCGCGGCGTTAGCCGTTCCCCAATCATCCGAGGCAAGCGCAAGGGCGTGATCATAGTCTTCCAAGGCGAGGCGGTATTCTCCCACATTCTCGTGAATGCTTGCGCGTGCCACAAAGTCCTCTTTTGATGCGACTTTTATGTGGGCGAGATCGGAAATCGCCAGCTCGGGCCGCTTTTCCCGTGTGTAGGCCTCCGCCCGCCCTTGGTAGATCCGAACGTCGGAGGGGTCGAGCTTGGCTGCCTCGTTGTAGTCTGCCACTGCTCTGTCGTAATCGCCCTGCCTTCCGTAAGCATAAGCCCGACGGTTGTAGAGGTCCTCGCTTTTGCGCCTGGAGTATTTTATCGCCTGGCTCAGATCTGAAATGGATTTGTCGTATCGACCGCGCTGCTCGTCGATATAGGAACGACTACTGTAAAGCTCCGAGTCTTTTGGCGACAATGCGATTGCCTGGTCCGCGTCGCTCTGTGCTTTGTCGGAGTTTCCCGCATAGAAAAAGGCCATCGCGCGGGCGTTGAGAGCATCGGGGTCGGACTGGCTCTGATTCTGGCCGATCACGTTGTCGAGGTCACCGATCGCGGCGACGTAATCGTGGTTCATCGTTTCGACGCTTGCACGAGCTTTCAACAACTCGGGATCGTTCGGTCGCGATTGGAGGGCGCGCGTGTACTCGGCAATCGCACCGGCATTGTCGCCGAGCGCGTAGTTGCGCTGTGCGAACATCTGGTGGACGCCGCCGAAGCCAAACAACGACGCCACGCCAACCGATGCGATGGGCATAAGGAACGGCACCGCATCGGTCAGAGCGTGGCCAATGATGCAGGCCATGATGTCCTTGCGCCACAGATACATGAGGACGAACAGCAACTGCATCGGCGCGATCTGAATCGCATAACGCCAGCCCCAAAACGGAATGTGCTCGGCCAAATCGAGCGCCAGCGCCACTACGGCGGCGAGCGCTAACCGTCCCGTCACGATTCGAATGCGATCGATCGCAAAGCCGCGGGCCGCAACCTCCTCCGAGAAGCCGGCCGCCGCGGCGACTATCAACCCCAGTCCGGCCGGTACGCGCATGAACGAGCTGAGCTGGCAATTGGCGACGTTCAACATGCTGTTCGGAAAGAAGAACCAGAGCAGCAGTCTGAACGCGTAGGCTGCGATCTCGACGGCGACGAACAGCGCCAATCCCAAACCCAGATCGGAGAGGGTCGGTCTCCTGAGGCCGACCGACGACAGCGGCTTCCGCTCCAGGGCAACCACGATGCCGAGGATCGCCGCGGTCGCAATCACCTGGTATGCAACATTAGTCAGCGACCAGCATCCGTACTGCGATAGCCCGGTCCATTCCAGCAGCGAATTGAGCATGTGCGAGAGCGGCTTGAGCAGGACCGAGAATCCCGCCACCAGCCCAAGTAATGTCGTAAAATAAATGCTGGCCGGCCGGGTCGGATTGTCGGTAGGAATCGTCGAATCCGGCGTTCGTTCAGACGCGGTCTCCATTGCGTGCCCCCTTTTCTCGGCACAATTATTTCAGCAGCGGAGCCGCGATCACAACCTGATGACAATGACCGCCGCCATTGCAACCTTCATAGAACGGCTCGCTCATGGGCGGAAATTTCTTGTTCTCTTGGCGCAGCGGGGTTGACGCACATCCATTGCGATCATAAATTCTAGTCACCTTTAATCCGCTACTGAGATAGCGAAAAGGAACGACAATGAAAGTGTATATTCCCGGACCCGGCTGTTTTTGCAGCCGGGATTTTTTTTGGGCTTCGCGATGAGCGCCGCGCCCAACATCGCGCTCGACGCCGCCCAGGTCGGGCGCTCGCTGAAGCGGATCGCGATGGAAATCGCCGAGCACAACGGCGGCGCGGACAACGTCGTGCTGGTCGGAATCGTTCGCCGCGGCGCTACCCTCGCCGAAAGGATCGCCGACGAGCTGCGCGCCAACGGCAAACGCGAGATCCCGGTCGGCACGCTGGACATCTCGTCGTACCGCGACGACGGCAAGGGCTTCCCTGGCGATCCCCGGCTGCTCGGTCGCGACATTCCGTTTTCGCTCGACGCCAAGCGCGTCGTGCTGGTCGACGACGTGCTCTACACCGGGCGAACTGTGCGCGCCGCGCTCGACGCGATCTCCGACCTGGGCCGCGCGGAATCGGTCCAGCTCGCGGTGCTGGTCGATCGCGGACAGCGTGAGATTCCAATTCGCGCCGATTACGTGGGCAAGAACATACAGGCCCCGCACGGCCAGCGCGTTTACGTGCGGCTCACTGAAATAGACGGCGCGGACGCGGTCGTCATTGGCAATGCAACCGCAAAATGAGGTCGAACACCCGCGCTCGATGCGCGACGAACGATAAAATGTCACGGCTGGCAAAATTTGACGTCGTTTCGATCGAGGATCTCGAGACCTCGGACATCGAACGCGTGTTTGCGCTCGCGGACGGCTTCGCCGCCCAGCTCGAACGCGGCGAGCAAATCACCACCGCCGCCGGATTGATCATGGCGACGCTCTTTTACGAGCCCTCGACCCGCACGCGCCTCAGCTTCGAGTCCTCGATGCATCGCCTCGGCGGCGCGGTGATCAGCTCGGCCGATATGCAGGCGAGCTCGGCGGCCAAGGGCGAGAGCCTCGCCGATACGGTGCGGGTCGTCGCCGGCTATGCCGACCTGATCGTGCTGCGCCATCCGCATGACGGCGCGGCGCGCGTCGCGGCGGAGTACTCGCCGTGCCCGGTGCTGAATGCGGGCGACGGCAGCCGCGAGCATCCCACGCAGACGCTTTGCGATCTCTATATCCTGCGCAAAAAGAAGGGCCACCTGAAGGGACTCACCGTCGCGCTGTGCGGCGACTTGAAGTTCGGCCGCACAGTGCATTCGCTGATCTACGCGCTCGCGCGTTTCGGCGCGAACATCGTCGCCGTGCCGACCAGCGGTATGGACGTTCCCGACTACGTCCTCGAGCGGCTCGCCGCCGAGCGCCACTACAGCTTCTCGACCGTCACGATGGACGAACTCAAGTCGTTGGCGGGCGGCCTCGACGCGCTGTATCTGACGCCCAGCGCGCCGCATCAGATGGCGCTCTTTACCGGCGACGAAGCGCTTCGAAAAATTCCCATGGCCGAGGCCCCTGTCTCGCTCGACGCATTTTACGTCACGCGCCTGCAGAAGGAGCGCATGACGGGAAAGGAAGCCGGTCCCGCCGAGTACGTGCGCTTCGACGCGCGCGCGCTTCGCACCAGCCGCACGCATGAAGCCGTCGTCATGCATCCGCTGCCGCGCACCAGCGAGCTGGCGTACGAGCTAGACACTGACCCGCGTGCGGTTTACTTCGAGCAGGCGGCCGCCGGCGTGCCGGTTCGGATGGCGTTGATCGCATGGCTGATGGAGAGAGCAGCCGCCGCAACCGCCGGCCCGCGTGCGACGGCCGAGCCGATTCGTTTCAAGGCCGAGCCGCCGCCGCGATGCTCCAACGCGAACTGCATCACACGATTCGAGGGTGCCTACCTGGCGCCGCGCTTCACGCTTGGTCGCAGCATCGACACCTCGATACTCGCGCTGAAATGCGGTTTCTGCGAACGCGACTTGAAGATTGAATACGTCGGTCACGCGCGCTCGCATCGCTACTATCGCTTCGACGAAAACCTGCAAGGCTATGTCCGCCAGTGGATCGAAGAAGGCTCGCTGGCCGTCTTCGACAGCGTGAAACAGGCCGAGGAAGGCGGCTACGAACCCTACAAGCGCGGCCCTCAGCGCGAAGTCATGAACGAAGAAGAGGTCGTGCGCGCGATCGAATCGCTCGCCGACCAGGTGATTGCCGACGTTCACGACATGCCGGGCGTGTCGATCGTGGGCGTCGTCAGTCGCGGCGCGATGCTCGCTCTGCGGCTGCGCGACCTGATCGGATCGAAGACGAAAGTCTTTCCGCCGTGCGCTGCGCTCGACGTATACAAGCCGGCAGACGCGTTGCATCCGATCGATGGCGCCGAGAACTTCAACGTCGAAGACCGCACGATAATCCTGGTTGACGACGTGATTAACAGCGGCTGGACCGTGCAGCGCGCGATGGCCACGATCTGGCAGCGCGGGCGTCCGGCGGAGGTCAAGCTGGCGGTGTTGATCGATCGCGGGCATCGCGCCGTCCCCATCCGCCCAAACTATGTCGGCAAGAACATACCGACCTCGCGCACCGAGCGCGTCCAGGTGAGGCTCGCGACGGTCGGCAACGATCCGAAGGTAAAATCGCACGACCACGTAACGATCTACTCGATCGTCGAACCGCTGAAGGAACCCGAGGCGGCGCATTGAACTCAATCCTGCTCAGAGGAGGACGGGTGATCGATCCCGCGGGCGGACTCGATGGCGAGTACGACTTGCTGATACGGGACGGCAAGATCGCGGCTGTGGAACGGGCCCGGAGTGGAGCAAATTCGCACGACGCGACTTTAGTTGACGCGAATGGATGCTGGATCGTGCCC
>JBAWCX010000232.1:0-6337 GCA_049590495.1 Binatus sp. (SeqCode) | reverse complement strand
ATGCGGAACACATCATCATAAGTATCTGCCCCAATCGGACGCGGCGCGCGAAGATCGTACTTGCCGGCGAGCGGCTCGGTGGCGCCGGTGGGGATCAGCCGCGCGTCGAGCGCCCATCGCGCGCTGGCGTCGAGCTGTATCAGCATCGCGTCGCGCTTGCCCTCGGGATTGAGCGGCGCGTGAAAGTACGGATGCGCGCCGAATCCGAAGGGCATCACCGAGTCGCCGGTGTTGGTGACGCGGGTCTTCAATCTCAGTCCATTACCTACTTCATAGTCAATCTCGAGCACGAACGGCCACGGCCAGATCGAACTGAGATCCGAATAGTCAGAAGAATCGAGAGTCGCCGTGACAAAGTACGGTCCGCGCCGCGTCACGCGAAAGGCACGCTCGCACGCGAAGCCATGAATCGAGTGCCCGCGTGCGGGCTCATTCACCGGCATCCGATACTCGCGGCCGTTGAACGTGAAGCGGGCGCCTGCGACGCGGCCCGGCCACGGAAAGAGAATTGGAATGCCGCCGCGATGCGGATGCTCGCGCCATGCGTCGGGATTGGCAGGGCCCGCGACGACGTCGAGCGTGCCCGCGCGATAGCTGAGGCATTGGCACCCGGCCTCTGGCACAATCACCGCGCGCTCGCTGCCCGCTTCAAGCGTTATCAATTCCACGTTAATGCTCCACCAGGAAGAGAGCTGAGCCGCACAGGGCTCGGCCCGAGAATCGGCTGTCCCTCAGGTGGGTCAAGTATATTTCACGGCGCGACGAAACGGCGAACTGGAATCGCGCTATGCAGAATGTTCGAACTGACTAGTGGTCGCGTCCGCCGCGGCGTTCACCGCCGCCACCGCCTCCGCCACCGGGTCCGCCGCTGCGCGCCTGCGCTTCATTGACGCGGATCGGCCGGCCCTTGATATCGCGGCCGTTCAGTTTCTTGATTGCGCCTTCGGCTGCTTCATCGGTCGCCATCTCGACGAATCCGAATCCCCGCGAGCGGTTGGTGGCGCGGTCGATGATGACTTGCGAGCTGTCCACCTTCCCTGCTTCGGAAAATACGTCGAGCAGATCCTGGTCGGTCACAGTCCAAGCCAGATTCCCAACATACAGTCTGCGGCCCATTACCCTCTCCTCGCGCGCGAACCGGCTGCCCTCGGGCGTACTCCGTCTGTACCTATACTCATTCGGTACAGACACCTAAGTGGTGAGGCGATACCTACGGCGCGCATCTAGTCCGAAATTCCGGAATGCTTATAGCATCGCGCCAAGCGCAAACATAGTAGTCTTGCTGCTCATTTCCGGCCTTTTGAGGTAACAACTTGGTAATGGAAACGCCCACGAGTCGGATGTGCCGTTTGAGTACGGAATCGAAGGACGCCTATGCAAGATATCGCATGCATTGTGATTCCTGATTGAGTCTAAAATCGTTATATCGCACGCTTCCTAATTTGCGTTGTATCGATTCGGCCGCCGAACAGGCCGTGAGGCGTTTCGCGAGACGGTCCTAGAGCGACGAGCAAGTTCATCCTCAGACTCGAACCTTGGTTACCGTTTGGGTCTCCAAGTAGACGTCTTCGTCTCGTCGAAGTGACTATCTCTGGATGAGTGCAGCGCCGTGGTCGGTAGTTGCATCAACCGCAAATCGAAATACCTAACAGCTATATCCAGTCGGCTGATGTTGGTAATGGACAATGACTTGATTCTTGTGAAGTTAGGTTTGATTGTGTATATTGAAATGTCGATTAGTACTTACGATTCCCCCCGAAAGGAGATAGCTACATGCCTCGGAAGAAAGCCTCTCGCGGAGCCGCATCTGCGTTCCAGCAAGTTCAGCGGCAAGCGCGCACCCTGCTCGTCAATCTGCGCAAAGACATCCGCTTGAAGGAATCGATACTGAGTAAACTCAAACAGGAGGAGGCGCGGCTGGGATCGTTGATCGGCCGCAGCGGCGGTGCGTCGAAGGCCGTCAGCAGCGGTCCGAGTGGCCGGGTCAATTGGCGTACCGTGCTTTCGGCACTTCCCAAGCAGTTCAAGGCGGCCGACGTCCGCGAGGTGCGGGGACTCAAGGGCAAACGGCCGTCGGAAATCTTTGCGGCGATCACGCGATGGATAGATGCGGGAGCTGCGCGGCGAAAAGCACGCGGAGTATACGAAAGAGTCTAGCCGAAGCTTCGCGCCTACTGGCCGCGATCCGGTAGCGCGCGATGTGAACATAGTTAAGCGGCGCCGCGAACGATCGGCGGCGCCGTTTTCTGTTGCTCAGCTCGCCGCAAAGAAGTGACCGCGATGCGAGGTTGCTATAAGCTATGAAGCCTCATTCGCGTGCGTAAGAGTCAAAACCACATGGCCGTGATGACTATCGAATGGCGGGCGGACACAGTCCGCATGATCGATCAGCGCCTGCTTCCGGCACGCGAGGTAATTCGGACCTATCGCGACTATCGTGGCGTGGCCGAGGCAATTCGCACGATGGTGATTCGCGGCGCACCCGCGATTGGCGTCGCAGCTGGGATGGGTGTCGCGCTCGGTATCAAGGGAACTGCGGGCGCGCAGGCGCGAAAACGCTTCGCAGTGGTCGCGAGGGCTCTCAAAGCCACCCGGCCAACCGCGGTAAATCTGGCGTGGGCAGTGGATCGAATGGGCCGCGCGCTCGACGAGAACATCGCGCTCGACGCGGCAGAATTGTTTCGCCGCATGAGGACGGAGGCGATTGCGATTTACGATGAAGACCTTGCCGCGAATCGCGCGATGGGCCGGTTCGGCGCCGAACTCATCGGAGATCCGGCAACAGTCTTGACGCATTGCAACGCCGGCGCGCTGGCGACGGCAGGATACGGCACGGCGCTTGGGGTGGTTCGTGCCGCTCGCGACGCGGGCAAAAAGATCCAGGTGTTCGCCGACGAGACGCGGCCATTTTTGCAGGGCTCGCGCCTGACGGCGTGGGAACTCCACAAAGATCGGATACCGGTGACGGTGATCGCGGACAACATGGCGGCAACGGTGCTCTCGCAGAACAAGATCGATTGCGTGGTGGTGGGAACCGATCGCACGGCAGCGAACGGCGACGTCGCCAACAAAATCGGCACCTACCCGCTGGCGGTGATGGCCCGGCGTCACGGCGTGCCGTTTTATGTCGCGGCGCCGCTGTCATCGATCGACCTGGACTGCCCCAACGGCGCGGCGATCCCGATCGAAGAACGCTCGGGTCGCGAGCTGACGGAGTACGGCGGCAAGCAGATCGCACCGAAGGGCGTCAGCACGTTCAACCCGGCATTCGATGTAACCCCGGCCGAGCTGGTGACCGCGATCATCACCGAACGTGGCGTCGCATATCCGCCCTACACGGAGAGTTTGCGCGCGCTGAAGCGGGGACAATAGTCGACTGACTATTCCTCGAAGTGATCCAGGTACTCAGAAAGCCCATAGCCAATCTTGCCGTCCCAGTTCCACTCGGTCATACCTTCTGCGATTCGAGTGACTATACCGGCCCGCCGGTTGCGGAGCGGAATCATCGATAGCACTTTGCCGGTAATGACTATTGGCGCTCGGCCCTCGGCGGTCTGACAGGTCACCTTGATCTTGTCGTGCAACTGCTGTTCGCCGACAAATCCCGTCTGCACATCGACCTTGACGATATTCAGAAACGGCCGGCCCTTGCGCGCAACGAATCCTCCCGGACGTTCACTACCGTCGCGATTCACCGTGATTGTGGCCATTGCGCCGAGATCCTCGTCGAAGTTCATCGTGAGCCATCGGTAGAACTTCGGCGCCTGCCAATACCGCGGGCCCCAGCTATGATCGCGCAGACCGAGCGCATCGATTTTGAACTCGCGGTCGACGCCGTCGGTGGTCAGCACCAGTTTTCCCGTTGCGTGGCCGAGCTGTTCCAAGTGCCCCTTGGCGAATTGGGTTTCGAGGTCACCCGATGGTTTCGGCGAGACCCATAGGTCTCCACTTTTTTCGCGCAGTTCGCCGCCCCATCCGGGAGAAACGGCGACATAGTCAATCTCAAGCGCAGCCCGCGAGTATGGATTACTCTTGAACGCCTTGGCGGGATCGGCCATATCGAGCGGATTTTTCAGAATGCAGAGTTTGCCATGGTAGCTGACGTGATGGCGTTCGAACGGTTTGACGACTTCGAACTTTGCACCGCCGGCATCGTGGGCCTTGTTGTCCTTGATTTCGGGCCGTTGGAACATGAAGCCAACGGTTCCGTCCGGAAGGTACAGGCACGCGGTCATTTCAGCGTAGCCCTCGTTCGCGCGATTACCCAGTCTGATGAAACCGCCGAGACGCTGACCGCGATCGAAGAAATTGTAGTATGCACTCTCGTTGAAATTGGACTCGCCGGTGTTCGGGTGCATCAGATCATCTTGTTCGAGAAGTACTACTTTGGTTTCCGGCATTAGTCAGATCTCCCTGCGCGCTTTCACGCCGCTGCGAATAGCTATATCAGGGGTTGATGAGTTTCGGCAGTCAGGCGCGATGCCCCACCTTTTGCGCGATCCCGTCGCCGAGAAGGTTGAAGCCGAGAATCGAAACACCGATCGCAAGTCCGGGCGCGGTCGTAAGATGCGGGGCGACCAGCAGAAACGCGCGGCCGGCGTCGAGCATATTGCCCCAACTGGGCGTGGGCGGCATCGCGCCCAGGCCAAGGAATGAAAGCGCGGCCTCGGCGCCGATAATGCCGCCGATGCCGAAGGTTGCCTGCACGGCCAGCGGTCCGACGACGCCGGGCAGCAGATGGCGCGTCAGCAGGCGAGACTTGCTGGCGCCCAGGCTCTCGGCAGCGAGAACATAATCGCGTTCGCGCAGCGTCAGTACTTCGCCGCGCACGATGCGCGCGTAGCCGGTCCATCCCATGGCAGTCAGTGCGATCGCGAGATCGATCATACCCGGCCCGAGAATCGCCGCCAGCGCGATCGCCAGCAGGATTCCCGGAAATGCGAGGACAATATCGACGGCGCGCATCATAAGGTTGTCGATTCGGTCGCCGGCGAGCGCTGCCGTTGCGCCGATCAAGCTGCCAACGACCAAAGAGATCATGACGACGACAGTCGATATCGAGAGCGAAAGCCGCGCGCCCCAGAGAATCCGTGCAAGCACGTCGCGGCCGAGCGCGTCGCAGCCAAACGGATGCGTGCGGCTGGGACCGGCGAGAATGTTGGCGAGATCGATCGACAAAGGATCGACGCGAAACAGTAACGGACCAAAGATCGCGGCGACCACAATCCCAACGACTATAGTCACTCCAATAGCCAGTGACGGATTGCGGATACGCACGATCATGAGATTATCACTCGCGGGTCTACGATCGCATAAACGAGATCGGTCGCCACGTTCACGACGACGTAAGTCATCGCGAATGTGAGTACGCATCCCTCGACCACGGGATAGTCGCGCGCCCCGATCGCAGTAATCAGCAGGCGGCCGATACCCGGCCACGAAAAAATTATTTCAGTGATGAGCGTCCCACTAAGCAGCGCGCCCATCTGAAGTCCAATGATGGTGACAACTGAAGTGAGCGCATTCTTGAGCCCGTGGCGAAGCAGCGCGGACCGCGCGCTCAAACCCTTGCTGAGCGCGGTGCGCATATAGTCGCTCTCGCGCACGCGAATCAGGCTCTGCCGCAGCATCCGCGCAAGTATCGCGGCCAGCGCGGTGCCAAGCGTGGCGGCAGGCAGAACGAGATGCTCGAAACCGCCGCGTCCGGTGAGCGGCAGCCAGCGCAGATCGAGTGAGAACAAAATCATGAGCAACGGACCGAGGTAGATGTGTGGAATGGAAACGCCGACGATCGCAAAGCCCATCGCGCCCAGGTCGCCGGCGCCGCCGGGATTCGAACCTGCGATCAATCCCAGCGGGAACGCCAACAGCACAGCGACCAGCATCCCCGCCGCAGCGAGCTCGATGGTGGCCGGAAAGCGCTCGGCGATGAGGCGCGAAACGGGCTTGCGATATGAAATCGATTCGCCGAGATCGCCGACCGCGAGTCCACCGAGATATGCTGCGTACTGCTCCAGGAGCGGACGGTCGAGGCCGAGCTGACGGCGCATCCCGACAATGTCGGCGGGCGCGGCGGTCTCACCGAGCATCGCAACCACGGGATCGCCCGGCACCAGGTGGATAATCGCGAAGGTCAGCGTCGCCACGCCAAGTGCGACGGGCACGAGCGCGAGCACGCGCCGGAGCGCGTAGCGAATCACTGCGACGGCTCTCCGCCGCCGGGGCCGATGAGCGTCAGCGTCGCGAGTGAACGCAAGCTGCCGTTGGGATACGCGTCGAAGCCGACCAGCCGCCGATTCATCACGGCCACGTTGTCG
The DNA here is from genome assembly GCA_049590495.1 of Binatus sp. (SeqCode). Classification (GTDB taxonomy): domain Bacteria; phylum Desulfobacterota; class Binatia; order Binatales; family Binataceae; genus Binatus. The sequence continues at coordinate 20 of JBAWCX010000232.1, read as the reverse complement.
ACCCACCACAGCGATACGTA
>JBAWCX010000231.1:0-7876 GCA_049590495.1 Binatus sp. (SeqCode) | reverse complement strand
GGCCGTAGCGCGCACACGCGTTGCGGTCCGGGGTGATTTGCAAATTCGGCTGACCCATCGAGCGCAGCACCACTTCATCGACAACGCCGCGAACCCCGCCGAGCGTTTCCCTGATGTCGTTGGCGATTCGTTCATCGGTCGCAAGGTCCGGCCCGAAAACCTTGATCGCGTTTTCCCCGGCTTTGACGCCGGAAATCGCTTCGTCGATATTGTCTTCGATGTTTTGGGAGTAGCTGAAGCTGACGCCGGGAAACGTCCGCGTGAGTTTGTCGTCGATCTGCTTGATGAGTTTGGGTTTGTCGACGCCGGCTGGCCATTGATCGTCGGGCTTGAGATCGACCGAGAACTCGATGTTGAAAAATCCCGCTGTCTCAGTGCCGTCGTCGGGACGCCCAAGCTGCGACACGACCGTGCTGACCTCCGGGAAGCTCTTGAAGATGGCGCGCATCTGATTGCACAGCCTGGCGCCATGCTCGAGCGAGATAGTCAGCGGCATCGTCGCGTGCGCCCAGATATTTCCCTCCTCAAGCTTGGGCAAAAACTGCCCGCCCAGCAGGGGGAACAGCGACAGGACGCCCGCCACCAGCAAAACAATTGTGGTCAGCGTCAGCCGCGGCCATCGCAGGACCCGCTCGAACATCCCGTGGTAAAAGGCGGCGATCCCCGTCCAGATGGGATTGTGAATCGCTCGCATTCCGCGTGCGAAGAAAAACGAAGACAGCACTGGCGACAGTGTGACCGCGAGGATAATCGCGGTACCAAGTGCAAACGCATAGGTGTGCGACATCGGTGAGAAGATCGCGCCCTCGACGCCGCGCATCGTGAACAGCGGCAGGAACGCGATCACGAAGATGATGGTCGAGAAGAACATCGGGCCGCCCACTTCCTGCGCGGCGGCCAGGATTCGAAGCCGATAACTTTCATGCGAGCGCTCGGGCGCAGTCAGGTGCCGCTCGATATTTTCCATCACGATGACGGTTGTATCGATGATGATGCCGAAGTCGATCGCGCCCAGAGAAATGAGATTAGCGGGCGTATTCGTCACGTGCATCAGCGTGAACGCGCCGCATAGCGCGAGCGGGATGTTCACCGCGGCGATGATCGCGGCGCGCAGGTTGCCGAGAAAGAAAACCAGCACCACGAAGACCAGCACCATCCCGACAGTGAGATTCTCGATCACTGTGTGAAGGGTAGTATCGACGAGCTTGGTGCGATCGTAATACGGCACGACCTTGTAGCCCTTGGGCAAGATGCCCGAGGTGTTGAGGTCGTGGACCTTGGCCTCGACGCCCTTGAGCGTTTCGAGCGTGTTGCCGTACTTGCGCATCAGCACGATGCCGGTGACGACCTCGTTCTGATTGTTTTTGCCGACAATTCCGAGCCGCGGCGCGTAGCCCACCTCAACGTCGGCGACATTGGAAACCTTGATCGGCGTGGACTTGTTGGCATTCAACACGACGCTGCGGATGTCGTCGAGGCTGCGGAAAAATCCGAGCCCGCGCACGTCGAACGCCTGCTCGCCGACGCTCATATAGTTGCCGCCGGAGTTGGTGTTCGAGTTCTGCAGCGCCGCAATCAAGGTCGACAGCGGAACCTGGTAGTAGTTCAGCTTGTGCGGATCGACTTCGACCTGGAACTGTTTGGTCAAACCGCCGAAACCCGAAACGTCCTCGACGCCCGGCACCGTCCTGATCTGCTTTTCGAGGATCCAGTCCTCGATTGTTTTCTCGTCGGTCAGATCGTGATTGGGACTCTGTACCGTGTAACGGTAAATCTCGCCGATCGGATTGTCGGGCGAGATTCCGGGCGTCACGCCCTGCGGCAGCGTGATGAACGAGAGCCGATTGATGGTCTCGACGCGGTCCCAGTAGTAGTCGCTGTCCCACGAGAAGTAACAGCGAATGTCCGACAGACCGTACAGCGAAATCGAGCGCATCGCCTCGAGATCGCGCATCCCGGCCAGACCGTATTCGATCGGTACTGTGACCAGCTTTTCGACTTCTTCGGCGCTGAGACCGTTGGGCAGGGCCAGGACTTCGATCAGCGGTTGAACGGGATCGGGATATGCCTCGATGTCGAGTTGCGAGAACGAATAGAGGCCGGCGAGCAGCAGCATCAGCGCGATGCCGACAACGACTATCCGCTCGCGCAGTGCGAGCGCCATCAACGATCGAATCATCGGCTAGCCAAAGATTACCGTTGCGATCACCAACTACCGCGTGATCTAGGAGCTTTCCCCGTGAGCCTCATGCCAAAGCGCGTTCACCTGCAAGGTCTCGCCGCTCACCACGCGGTCGCCGGCCTTGAGCCCGGAGACAATGCGCGCGTAGCCGACTTTGCTCCACGACGCGATCGAGACCTTGCGATGCTCGAAGGTGCCGGGGCTGACCTCGACGAACGCGTAATAGTTGTCAATGTCGAATACCAGCGCGTCCTGCGGGACGACCAGCGCCTCGCCGGGGCGGGTGACGATGCTGACTCTAGCCAGCATCTGCGGTTTGAGTCTGCCGCCGGGATTTTTCACCACACAGCGGATCTGAAGTGTGTGCGTGGTGGGATCGATATTCGGACTGATGCGGTCGATCACGCCCCTGAATACTTCGTCCGGAAAAGCAGTCGTTACGGCGGACAGATCCTGGCCGACGCGCACGCGTGCAAGGTCGTCCTCGTAGATGTCACCGGTTATCCAGACGTCATTGAGTGTGCCGAGCGAGAAAAGTACGTCGCCCGGGTTGACGGCGCCGCCGCGCTGCACCTTGTTGTCGACGACGGTGCCGCTGATCGGCGCGCGCATCCAGACCGTTGGATCGGGCGCCTTGATCGCCTGGATGTCGGCATCGCTCATGCCGAGAAATTGCAGTTTGCGTTTGGCCGCCATCGACAATGCGCCGCTGAAATCGGACGTGCCGCCGACTCCGGGGGCCGCGATCAGAGTCGACGACTCGTGCGCCTGCAGATACTCGGCTTCCGCGGTCATGAAGTCGGGGCTGTAGAGCGCAACGATTCTTTCGCCACGCTGAACGTTGTCCCACAGCGAGACGCGGGTCTGCTCGATTCGCCCCTGCACGCGCGAGACGATCGTCGATACGCTGCGATCGTCGTAAGTGATCTGGCCGGATGTTTCCAGGATGCCGGGCAGCTCGATATCCTGCACCTCGAGTATCGACAAACCGGGAACGTCGCTGGCATTGAACTGGAGCAGCTCGACGCCCTGTTGCCGAACCAGGTGAACCGCGGGCGTTGCTTCAGGGACCGCGGCGGCGGGGCCGGCCGAGTCGCTGCGGCATCCGCAGAATGAAAATGCGGCGCCGAGGGCAGCCAGCGCGATCAGCTTGAAGTTGCGGCGGTTCATTGATGCACCGGCGCTCCGATGATTTGCTCGAGCGAAACCTCGCCGGCCAGAAACTGATTTGCCGCCTGTAGATAACTGATCCGTGCGGCATATTGGCTCTGCAGCACGGTCGAGAGCGTCACGAAATCTATTTTACCACCCTGATAGGCGGTCAGCGCGACTCGAAAATTCTGTCGCGCCAGCGGAATCAGCGAATCGCGATAGAGGATAGCGGTCTCATAGGCGTACTGCGCGTTGCGAAACAGCGTGGTGACCGCCGCGGCTGTCTGGATTCTGATCAGATCCTGGTTCGAGCGCGCTGCCGCCAGGCTGGCCTTCGCTCGCGCCACATCCTCATTCTGGTGGAGCCAGAAGAAGATCGGCACATTGAAGCCAATAGCGCTAAACCAGTAGTTGAATTTATTAGGTTGAGGCCCGGCGCTGCTGAGAGTGTACTGATCGTTGCCAATGCTGGCGGTGAAATCGGGCAGGTATTCCATCTTCGCCAGATAGAGCGCAGTGTTCGCGCTACGCTGCGCGAGCGCCGCCTCGAGAATCTCTTGCCGCGCCGCGTAGGCGCGATCGATGAGCGCATCGAGCGGATAGTTGAGTGCTTCGAAGTTCAGCGTTCGATCCACCGACAATGGTGAGCCGACCGGCCGATAGAGTTGCAGATTCAAAGCAGTCTCGTCGTTCGCGACCGCTGTCAGGTACTGGTGTTGAAGCTGGCGCGCCGCCGCGAGATTGAACTCCGCGCTTATCACGTCGGTCTGCGGCACCGCCGATCCCGAGTAGGCCGTCTCGGTCACTCTGACGACCTGGTCGAGGTTCTGGACGTTCTCGGCATTGACCTCCGTCAGCGCCTGGTCGAGCACCAACTGAAAGTAGCCGGTCTTGACAGCGGCTCGCACGTCGCGAACTGTCGCCACGAGCATAAGATGAGCAATCTCGGCGGCATCGATCGCCTGATCCCGCTGATGGAACGCCTTGCCCGGAAATTGAAAGGATTCGGTCAGACTGAATGAGTGCAGAGCCGGGCGACCGAACGGACTACTGACGCTGTCAGTATTCAAATAGGCGAAAATTGGATCGTTCGGCGCAACGGTCTGCTTGATCGAATGGAGCGCGGCGTTCCAATTGTAGCGCGCCGACTTGACCGCGGGGTTCGCCTCGACGGCGATTTCGACCAGCTGCGCTTCAGAAAGCGGAGCGTCCGCGGCCCACGCGTGCGACGCGACAAATGGGATTGCCGCGATCGCTAGCATCAGGGCACCGCCGATCTTTATCGTTGGCATCGGAACTCCTCATCCACGTCGCCATTCCAATACGTCGCCGGCTCGTAAAGGTTCCACCGCCGTGACCCGAATCGCTTACACAAGCCGGGCAGGTCTGCAATCGACGATCAATTAAACCGGTTTGGATCGACGACCGAAAGCACCCCTTAGAGTGCATAATGCAATTTGTGGGAAGGTTCTGGTGTTCGCCGCGGCGCGGCTCAGTTGCCCGCGACTTTGGCTTTTGCAGCCGCGCTCTGCATCGATCGGATGTACATCACGACCTGCCAGCGCTGTTCGGCCGGCATTTCTTCAGCGTAGGAGGGCATCGACAGCACGCCGTCGCGAATCGCGCCGTAGATATAGCCGTCGGGAAGATCCTTGCTCGTGCCCATGACCAGATTCTTCGGCGGCTTTGCCAGCAGGTGCGCGACCGGACCGTTACCCTGCCCCGATTCTCCGTGACACGGCGCGCAATAGGTGCCGAACTGCTCCTTGCCCTTGGCGAGATTTTCCGGCGTCGGCTGCAAAGGGTTGTGCATCTTGATCGTAGCCTGCTCGAGGTTCATCGGCGGCTCTCCGCCATGCACCGGAATCGTATCGGCCGGAGTGACGCGCGGCGCCTCGGCATACGGCTGAACCTCCGGCCCGCGGTACATGTCGATACTCCACGGGAAACAAATAGCGGGCGCCGGCCACGCCGCGATCGCAATCGCAGTGGCCAACATCAATCCCCCGACGCGAATTGTCCTGGCGGGCGGACCAATCACGCTTCTGAAAATCTCCCGCTGCTATTTCTTTACGACAATCACTCCGACCATACCCGCCTTTTCATGCGGAAGGCAAAAGTAACGATAGGTGCCCGGCACAGTGAAAGTGTAGCTGTAGTCGCCGCCCGGTGGGATGAAGCCGGAGTCAAACGCGACCGCGCCCTTGGGCATCGAAGTGTCCTTGCGATTCTGGGCGTTGGCAGCGCTGGTCGAGACAGAATGCACCGTCTCGCCGCCGTTCACCCATTGCACGGTGTCACCGACTTTTATCGCGACTTTTGCGGGCGTGTAGAACGGTTGCGCGTCGGCCATCTTTATTACGATTGGATTGCCTGCCGCCTTGGCGGGATCGGGCAGCAGTGCGAGCGTCGCGGCGATCGCGGCGGCCGCGGCAACGATTGCGACGCGAAGGATAAAGCGAGACCGCGGCTTGCGCGAAGCTGCGGCTGCGATACGAAGATCGATTGTGGAACTAGCCATTACTCATCCTTTTGTGATGCCGTAAACATCTCCTGGGGCGCAACTTAGACATTAGCCAAGCTGATTACGCGTTCAGACGAACATCACTATGTCTAAAGTCTAATGCTTATTTCGCGCGATGCAAGAGTGTCGGTGCGGGTCGGGCAATATCGTGAAATCTGGAGTGGAAACAGCTACTTAAGCGGCATTGGCCAGCGGTTTGCTGGAGAATTCCAGCCCTCGAGCGCCGGCGTCTACCGTGACTCGGGAGCTGTCGCGAATCTCGCCTGACAGCAATTTCCGCCCCAACGCCGTCTCGAGCTCGCGCTGGATCAGCCGCTTCAACGGACGCGCCCCATACGACGGATCGTAGCCATGCTCGGCCAGATAGTCGCGCGCCTTGTCGGTCAATTCGAGCTCGATCTTGCGCTCCTCGAGCCGCTGGCGCAGACGCACGAGTTGGACATCGACAATCTGGCGCAACTCGTCGCGTGTCAGCGGATGGAACACGACGACCTCGTCGACGCGGTTGAGAAACTCGGGCCTGAAACTCTGGCGCAAGACCTCGAGCGCCTGCGCCTTCATCTTCTCGTAATCCTGTCCCTTGAACCCGAGAATAATCTGGCTGGCGATATTCGACGTCATGATCACGACCGTGTTGCGGAAATCTACCGTGCGTCCATGACCGTCGGTGAGGCGGCCGTCGTCGAGCAATTGCAGCAGGACGTTGAACACATCGGCATGCGCCTTTTCGATCTCGTCAAACAGGATGACCGAGTAGGGACGGCGCCGCACGGCTTCCGTCAGTTGCCCGCCCTCGTCGAAGCCGACGTAGCCCGGCGGCGCGCCGACCAATCGCGAGACGGTGTGTTTCTCCATGTACTCGGACATGTCGATTCGGATCATCGCGGCTTCGCTATCGAACAGGAACTCGGCCAGCGCGCGCGCGAGTTCGGTCTTGCCGACGCCGGTGGGTCCGAGAAAAATGAACGACCCGATCGGGCGGTTGGGATCCTTGAGTCCGGAGCGGGCGCGAATTACCGCGTCGGCAACGGCGATCACCGCTTCATCCTGGCCGATGACGCGCTTGTGCAGATGCTCCTCGAGATGCGCGAGCTTCTGCACCTCTCCTTCGAGCAGGCGCGCGACCGGAATCCCGGTCCATCGCGCGACCACTTCGGCGATATCGTCCTCGTCCACTTCTTCCTTGATCAAGCGCTTGCCGCCGGCGTTCTTCTTGATCAGTTGCTCCTCTTCTTCGGCCAGCTGCTTTTCGAGCGACGCGAGCTTGCCGTATTGCAGCTCGGCGACCTTGTTGAGGTCATACTCGCGCTTGGCTTTTTCGATGGCGAGCCTGGTTTGTTCGATCTCGGCTTTGATTTTTGCGAGTTTCTCGAGTCCGCCGGTTTCAGTTTCCCACTGCGCCTGCAGGCCCGACCGCTTTTCCTTGATCTCGGCGAGTTCCTTCTCGAGTTTCTGCAGCCGATCGCGCGACGCCTGATCGGACTCGCGTTTGAGCGCCTCGCGCTCGATTTCCAGCTGCATCACGCGCCGATTGACCTCGTCGATCTCGACCGGCATCGACTCCTTCTCGGTACGCAGCTTGGCCGCCGCTTCATCGACCAGGTCGATCGCCTTGTCGGGCAGGAATCGATCCGTGATGTAGCGTTTCGAGAGCACCGCGGCGGCCACCAGCGCGGAGTCCTTGATTCGAATTCCGTGATGGACCTCGTAACGCTCCTTGAGCCCGCGCAGAATCGAGATGGTGTCCTCGACGCTCGGCTCCTCGACCATCACGGGCTGGAAGCGCCGCTCCAGCGCGGCGTCCTTCTCGATATACTTGCGGTACTCGTCGAGCGTGGTCGCACCGATACAGTGCAGCTCGCCTCGCGCCAGCATCGGCTTGAGCAGGTTCGACGCATCCATCGCGCCTTCAGCCGCGCCCGCGCCGACGACGGTGTGCAGCTCGTCGATGAACAAAATTATCTCGCCGGCAGCTTCCTGCACTTCCTTCAGCACGGCCTTGAGCCGTTCCTCGAACT
>JBAWCX010000230.1:0-16068 GCA_049590495.1 Binatus sp. (SeqCode) | reverse complement strand
AGGAATTGTGGGCGAGCTCGCTGGCTTCTTTCGGATGCTCGCTCGCGAAAGCGTTCCATGTGTGGAGCTTTCGCATGTCAATATCGCTGGTGTCGGCGGCCTTGAACACGGTCGTGGTATTTCCACTCTGGACGACGCCGAGCGTCGTACCTTCTTGCGCGAGTGCAGGAGCGGCGAAAGCAACCGGAAGCGCTAATGCGACCAACAATGTCGATAAACGGTTCATCTTTTTCACCTCTCACTGGCCATTGGAGTTGTTCTCAACCAATGCCGTGTAAGGGAACGAGCAAATCTCATACCGACGATTGGCCGAAGGCGAAAATTCTGCGCAAGTACGTAGTCTATGGCGATGAAACTCGTGCGTTCTTCGAGTAGTTCAGTTTCGGTGGGGCAGCCGCGCCTCCCGACATGATGAATGTCATCGCTTCATTGATTGTCCAATCGAGCATTACCAGGCGGCTGGTCGGAACCAATTCCATATAACCCGAAGTCGGATTCGGCGTGGTCGGGACGTAAACGGCAGCGATCTCCTCGCCCGTGTCGGCGTCGGTGAAAATCCTGGTCACCAGGCCGACAGTTTTCATTTCCGGCGATGGAAATTCGATCAGCACGACGCGTTGAGCACCGCCAGGCTTGGTCTGAAAGCTGGTGACGAGTTGGCGCGCGGCGCCGTAGATGGATTGTACGACCGGAATTCGCGCCATCACGTAGTCGAACGCGGCCAGCAATCGTCGTCCCGCGACCGCCGTCGCAATCTCGCCGAGAACATACAGACCCGCGAGCACGATCGCGACCGAGATCGTCCCCTGAAACCACTCCGCGGAAAATCCCGCGGCGAGCGTCGGCGAATGAATCCGCAGCCACGATACATACGCCCTGACGAACGGACTGCCGAGCGCAACCAGCAGCCCGACCAGGAAGCTGATCACCCAAACGGTGATCCAGATGGGAATGAAGGTCAGGATTCCCGCCACGACGTTGCGACGGATCTTTGCGAGCATCGATCGAATCCTCCCGGCTTTGCGCCTCAACCTTCCACGGGCTTGGCTATGGCGCAATGCTGGACATCTGCCGGCGCAAGGCGCCGTGGTTCGTGCGCCGCCCGCGAAAGGCCGCGCAACATCAGCTTCCGGCCGCGCGCGAAGTTTCCAGCGCGCGACGGCGCAGCGCAGTCGCGGCGAACACTGTTACCGCGATCGCGACGATTGCGATCGCCGCAAGCATCCAGAGGTACGCTTCGACCTCGGTGCCAATCACGGCCGCGCACGCGAGCACCGCGCTGACCCAGTAGAAGCTTCTTTCGATGTACACGCCTGCCATGAAGCAGGTCACCGCGAGAATCACCAGTGTCATCAGCGCAGCCGCGTCAGCGTCCATCTGCCCGCGCGCAAGCTGCAGGAAAATTATCCGCACCGCGACGATCGGTCCGAGCCAGTGCAGCGCCTGCCGCAAAATTCGCTTCCACAGCTGTTCCGGTTGGCCGCTCGGCCCGAGCAATTCCTGCCAGACGCTCACGATGCCGAAGATCGGAAACATCGCGCTCCAGTAAAAGCGCGCCCAGAGGTGATTTATGTTGGTCAGGAACAGGCCGATCATCACCAGCACGCACAGCACTCCGACGATCAGCAGCCGTTGCAACAGGTGCGCTTCGATCCTGCTCATCCAATCCGGCGGCGACGGCGCCGCCGGCGACGCGATCGTTGGGCGATCAGCCGGGCTCTGCGCGACAGGCTTTGATTCCGTTTCGCTCACACTCACGCCTCGATGATTTAATAACGATCGCGAAGGCGCAAGCCGCATGCCCATATGCTGCGCGACACCACGTCACCAGCTATCGACGTTGGGACGCTTCTTGCCGACGCGCGGTGCCTTCGCCGGCGTCGATCGCAGACCCGCGACGATCCATTTGCGCGAGTCGAGCGGATCGATCACGTCGTCAATCTCGAAGTGCGACGCGGTGTTCACCGCCTTCCCGTGCCGATACATCCGCTCCACCATCTCGTCGAACAGCGCCTTGCGCTTCTCGGGCTCCTCGACCGCCGCCAGTTCGTTGCGATAGCCGAGCTTCACCGCGCCCTCCAGTCCCATGCCGCCGAACTCTCCGGTCGGCCATGCAACCGTGAAAATCGGCGCCTTGAAGCTGCCGCCCGCCATCGCCTGCGCGCCCAAGCCGTAGCCCTTGCGCAGTATGATCGTGAAAAATGGCACGCTGACGTTCGCGCCTGTCACGAACATCCGCGACGCGTGCCGCACCAGCGCCGTCTTTTCCACCTCCGGACCCACCATGATGCCGGGAGTGTCGCACAGGAACAGCAGAGGTATGTCGAACGCGTCGCACAGCTGCATGAACCGCGCGGCCTTGTCGGCGCCGTTGCTGTCGATCGCGCCCGCGAGATGCACGGGGTTGTTCGCGATCAATCCTACCGGGCGTCCTTCGATCCTGATCAACGCCGTGACCATGCCGGGGCCGAAATGCCTGCGCACCTCGAGCACCGACCCGGTATCGGCCAGAGTCTCGATAACCGCCCGCACATCGTAGATGCGAAGTCGATTCTCGGGAATGATTGTGCGCAACAATCGCTGATCGGCGCATAGCCAGTCGCGAACTTCGCCCTGAAAGTACGATAGGTACTTCTTGGCAACTAGTACTGCTTCGGCTTCGTCGGCGACCGGAATGTCTACTACGCCATTAGCTACTTGCACGTCCATCGGTCCTACTTCTTCCGGCCGAAATATACCTAGTCCGCCGCCTTCGATCATCGCGGGACCGCCCATTCCTATATTCGATCCCTTCGTCGCGATTACTACATCGCAACATCCTAGTAGTGCTGCATTGCCGGCAAAGCACCTGCCCGAGTTGATACCCACTAGCGGCACCAGCCCGCTCAACTTTCCCCAGTAGTTGAACGCCATGCAGTCGAGGCCCGCGACGCCAAGCCCGTCGGTATCTCCCGGGCGTCCGCCGCCGCCCTCTGTGAAGAACACCACCGGTAAGCGCGACTTCTGCGCAATTTCGAACATCCTGTCTTTCTTGCGATGGTTCTGTTGCCCCTGCGTGCCGGCCAGCACGGTGTAGTCGTACGACATCATGATGCACTGCGCCCTGGATTCCTCGAACAGGTCGCCGTTGACGCGCCCGATCCCGGCTACCATTCCGTCGGCCGGCGTGTTCTTGACCAGGTCCTCGATCGTGCGACGCCGCCGCTGCGCCGCGATCACCAGCGGACCGTACTCGACGAATGTGCCGCGGTCGCAAAGGTCCTCGATATTTTCGCGAGTAGTGCGCTGCCCGGTCTTGCGCCGGCGTGCGACCGCATCCGGCCGCGCGGCGTCGAGTCCCAACGCATGACGCTCCGCCACTTCCGCCAGGTCGGGACGCACACGATCCAAATCCACGTCGCGAGCCTCGGCGCTATGCGTCGTTTCGACGTCGGCCTCCTCGATGAAAGCCAGCGGATGCCCTTCGAAGATCGCGTCGCCCTTTGCGACCGTGATCCGCCGCACGATTCCACTCTTGTCGGCTGCGATGACGTGTTCCATTTTCATCGCTTCCATGACGAACAGTTGCTGCCCGCGATGCACCCTGTCGCCCTCGCTGACGTCGACGGAAACGATCGTGCCCTGCATCGGCGCCTCGATCGCGACCGTGTTTTCCGGCGCCGTGATGTCGTGCACTTGCGGCGTCACGACAGTGGTACTCGCCGCCAACGGCGACGGCGCATCACTCCCCGATTTCCCGTGGTGGAGTACGGCCAGCGGATCGCTCGCGTCGATCTTTGCTCCCGCGCGTCGCGCCCCGGCACTCTCGACGCCCGCTCTGGGAGCCGTCGCTGGACGATCGAAGAACAGTTTTCGATGTTCGGATTTTTCGCCAACCAGTGCGGCGACATTCTCTTCAATAAAGCGCGTGTACACCCGATTCGCGATGAACTCAGGATGCCGCAGCAAGCTCTGCAGGAATCCAATGTTGGTCGGCACGCCCTCGATTCTGAATTCGCACAGCGCGCGATATGTCTTCGTCACCACGTCGGCAAAGTCCGCCGAATGCGAGTGCACGATCAGCTTGGCGAGCAGCGAATCGAAATTCGGGCTCGTCGTGTATCCCGCGTAGGCGAACGAATCGGTCCGCACGCCCGGCCCCGACGGCGCCTCGAACGCGGTGATCGTCCCGCCCGCCGGCTTCGCGCTGCCATCGGCGCGCATCGACTCCATGTTGATTCGCACCTGCATCGCAAATCCGCGCGGTTTCGGAATGTCCACCTGCTGCATCCCGAGCTCCGCGAGCGAGCGCCCTGCCGCCAGTTGAATCTGTAGCTTGACGAGATCGATGCCCGTCACTTCTTCCGTGACTGTGTGCTCGACCTGGAGCCGTGGGTTGGCCTCGATGAACGCAAAGCCCGCCTCGTCGTTCTTCGCGGACGCATCGCTGTTGACGAGAAACTCGAACGTGCCGAGGTTGTCGTAGCGCACTTCCTTGGCCATCCGCACCGCCGCCGCCGTCAGCCGATCGCGAATCGCCGGCTCGAGCCCCGGGCTCGGTGCTATCTCCACGATCTTCTGATTGCGCCGCTGGATACTGCACTCGCGCTCCCACAGGTGGCTGACGTTGCCCGAGCCGTCGCCGACGATCTGCACCTCGATATGCCGCGCGCGCGGCATCAATTGCTCGACGTACACGTCGCCATTGCCGAACGACGCGCGCGCTTCTGACTGGCAACGCTTGAATGCTTCCTCGATTTCCTCGACGCGCGAGACGGCGCGCATCCCGCGGCCGCCACCGCCTGCGAGTGCTTTGATCATCATCGAAGCGCCCTCGCCCAGCAAGGAAAAAAAGCGCCGCGCTTCATCGAGTCTCGTCGCGGCCGAGGTCCCGCGCAAAATTGGCACACCGCATCTCTCCGCCAGCGCTCGCGCCTGCACCTTGTCGCCGAACAGTTCGAGTATCTCGGCGCGCGGACCGACGAACGTGATTCCCTCGCTTGCGCATCGTCGCGCGAAGCCGGCGTTCTCGCTGAGAAAGCCGTAGCCCGGATGGATCGCATCGCAACCCGCCTCTTTGGCGAGCGCAATAATTTGTTCTCCGTCGAGATACGCCGCCGCACCCACTCCCCGTAGACGGCGAGCCTCGTCGGCCTTGCGCGTATGCAGCGATGCCGCATCGTCGTCCGGGAAAACCGCAACGGTGCGGATTCCCATTTCGGCGGCCGCGCGCATGATTCGAATTGCGATCTCGCCGCGGTTGGCGATCAAAAGATTGTTAGGAGTCATACTTCTCTCGTCTCTTATTTCAGTACGCTGAAGCCAGCGCCTGAACTTGTATCTAAAGCATGATGAACCCGCCGCGCGAAAGCGCCGCGCTCCGCCTGATCGGCAACCACGTTGAGCGAGTGTCCATGCACAGCTATAGTTTTTGCTGTCTGATCGTATGCGATTTCGCATCAAACACGTCACCCGATACGTCTACGAACGCCCCGCTTCTCATTCGCATAACGACGTGCGGCTCACTCCAATCGACGCGCCCGATCAGCGATGCGTCGACTTCAGGCTCGATGTAACCCCGGCGGCTGAAATTTCCGAGTATCGGGACGCTTTCGGCAACCTCACGCATTCGATCGTCGTCCAGCCCCCGCACACCGAACTCGTCATCAGTTCGACTTCGGTAGTCGATCGATTCGCGCTGCCGGCGCAACCATCCGCTCGAATCACCATTCACGATTTTCTCGCCGGCGACTCAGCGCGGATAAAGGAGTACGCGGATTTTCTGAATCCGAGCCGCTATGTACCGTTCAGCGATCGCTTGCGAAGATTTTTCTGGTCCGTGCGGCCCCAGCTATCCGAAGACGTCACCGCGTACACCGAGCGCATGATCCTTTATGTGCGCAATCAATTCGGCTATGACAGCGGCACCACCAGCGTACACTCCACTGTCGATGACATACTCACTGCCGGCGGCGGCGTATGCCAGGACTTCGCGCATCTCAGCATAGGTCTGCTGCGCCTGGCGGGAATTCCCGCCCGTTACGTAAGCGGCTACCTGGCCCCTGATCCGCGCCGCAAGCCCAACTCCGCCCCTCCCGAACTAGCCAGCCACGCATGGATCGAAGCACTTCTACCCGGCACCGGATGGACCGGATTCGATCCGACTCATCGCACCCGCACCATGATTCGCCACATACGCCTCGCAGTAGGCCGCGACTACAACGACCTACCTCCCATATCCGGCGTCTATAACAGTGAGGGCGGCAGCCGTCACATGGCCTACGAGCTAGAAGTAAGCCTCGCCTAACCTCTACCGCAAAAGCGGTGCGACCGGTCCCCCTTCCCCTCTATGTCCGGCTGCAAGTTCCAAATTACCCTCGCCCGCTCCGCGGGGGAGGAACGGCGTCCGCGCCTGGGGTGAAGGACGGGGTTAAGAGTTAGGTTTGCACGAATCGTTCGCAATCCCAGCGCCGTCACTTTTTTGTGTCATCCCGAGCGTAGCCGAGGGACCCCGGATCTTTCTCGACGCAAAACACTTCGACTTCAGTTAGGGCGCGCGGAGCCGCGGCGCTAGCACGTGATCTCTTCAACACCATCCAATCGCTTCGATAGGTCTATCGGATCGCCCACTCTTACCTCTCCCGGATCGACCTGGTACGCCCATACCTCGAACTTCGTCATCCTCGCCGGCCCATACACACTCGCAAAGGCGCACTCCACCGCATCCAGCCCGTGTGCGATCTTTATTCGGCCTATCCTCGGTTCATTGTAGCGCGCGTCAAACACATGCCACTGACCGCCAAGATACACCTCGCTATAGGCGTGAAAATCCATCGGCGACCCCGGATCCACATGTCCTATGTCCGGTAGATGACCAGTAACGTATCGCGCCGGTATGTTGATCGCCCGGCACAGCGCGATCGTGCAATGCGCGAAGTCGCGGCACACACCATAGCCCCGTTCGATAATCTGCGCGGCTGAAATATCCGGTCTTCCCGAAGCGAAGCGATACTCGATATTGTTATGGACCCAGTCCGAGATGGCCTGCACTTGCTCACCCGCGCCGTAAATGTTTCCAAACTTCTCCCTGGCAAACGCAAATAGCTTGTCTGAATCGCAATACCTGCTAGGTAGCAGGTAACGCAAAAATCCCGATTCGAGCGTGGCGATAGATGGGGCGTTTCCGAATTGCTCGGACTTGTCTGACGCGACAGGCACCTCCACCAGCGCGTCGTGGAGAATCTCGTTGAGTCCGGTCGCAAGAATAACTCGATACGCGACGTTGCCATCCAGGTCGGTAAACGATTCGGACTTTGTAGCACAGCCGAAATCGAGTCTTTCGTCCCTTATAGGTCGCTCGGCATCGAATCGTGGATTGACTAACAGGATAACCGTCGCCGACGATTCGCATTCAAAGTGAACACTGCAACCGACGCGAACCGTAAGCATCCTATCCGCCGTTGCGAACCCGATCGAAAAATTCGTCGAACAATGGCAGGTAAAGCGGATCCCGCTCGGGATGATATTGCACCCCGATTGCGTAAGGATGCGAACGCAGCCGCGCTTGCTCTACTATTCCGTCGCTCGCCGACCACGCCTCGACCTCCACACCGTCGGCAAGCTTCTCGAGCGCCTGGTGATGCGAGCTGTTCACCGCCGCGAATCGATGAATCGCCGACGAGTTGTGTCTCAGCGCCTGGACGTTTGCCCGCTCGTCATTGTCATGACCCGGAATATCGATGTGCAGGGTTCCTCCCAGCGCGACATTCAGCACCTGCAGGCCTCTGCAAATCGCCAGGATTGGCTTTCCTGAAGAAAGCATCTCGCCGACTGCCTTGAACTCCCATTCATCGCGCTCGCCGTCAGTGTCGACAATCAACGACGGCTGCGCGATCGGCTGGCGCAGAAAGCTGGCCGAAATGTCGCCGCCTCCCGTCAACATCAACGCATCCATCTTGCCAAGGTCGACGGTATGCAGTCGCGCGTTATGCACCGTCAGATGCGGATAACGGCTGAATATAAGCGTGAACCAATGTTCGTCGCATTGGCGCATCCAGGTCGCGATACTCGGCATTTCTAACCTGTCCGGAAAACCTCGATCATCGAAAAAACACTAAAACACTCGCGTCGATCACGACGAACGCTCCCTGCTTGAGACTACGGATGCCCCGCCATTGTCGCAATTCGCCCGCACCACGCCTCTTGCGACGAAGCGGCGGGCCACCTATGTAACAGTGTCATCGCGAGAGGCAGGCAAGCGCTAAAAAACTAAAAAATGAAAATTCACAAAGCCGCGCTGGCGGCATCGATCTTAACGCTCTGCTGCGGCTTGGCGATGAACCACGCCTTCGCCGCCAGTTCTCCTGCTGCGGCTCCGACCGCCAACGCGGTGCCCGCCGTTCCTCAAGGGCCCGGTGATCTGAACGCTTTGATCGCAGCGGGCACGCTGCCGGATTTGCGCTGGCCGAATTTCACCGACCATCGCGCGGACGTAAAAAAATTCTACGACGCCGGCGGGAATTCGCTGGCATGGATTCAGAACGGCAAGGCCAGCCCTCAAGCTGTGTCGATGATCCTGCTCTTTCAGCAGGCCGCGTCGAAGGGTTTGAACCCCGAGGACTACGACGCCTCGCGATGGGACGCGCGGCTGGCCAAGCTGCAACCGACCGCCCCCAAACCCTCTGACGCCGACCTCGCACATATCGATCTGGCACTCACGGTATGCGCGATGCGCTACATCTCCGAGCTGCGCGTCGGAAGGGTGAACCCTCAACACTTCAAATTCGTCCTCGCCGAAGGGCCCAATCGGATGGACGTGGCCGAGGTGCTGAGAACCCAGGTGCTGCCCGCGTCTGACGTTCCCGCTGCCATCGCGAAAGTCGAGCCACTTTATAATGGTTATCGGCGCGCCGAAGATGCGCTCGCGACCTACTCGAAGATGGCCAGCGCGCCCGATGCTCCACTCATACCCGTGCCGCAGAAAGGCGTGCGCCCTGGAAGCACCTTTGCTTCGATGCCTCAGTTGGTCGCGCGGTTGCGTCAACTCGGCGACCTGCCATCCACCGCCGCTGTGCCCGCCAACTCGACCGCTTATAGCGGTGCCGTCGTCGACGCCGTGAAACGCTTCCAACGCCGCCATGACCTCGATACCGACGGCGTGTTGGGCAAGGGCACCGTGGCTGACCTGAACGTGCCGCTCAAAAGCCGGGTGCAACAGCTTCAGCTCACGCTCGAGCGATATCGCTGGATACCGCCGGACTTTCCCGAGCCGCCAATCGTCGTCAACATCCCCGAATTTAAGCTGCATACATTGCGCCGTCAGCCCGCCAGCTACCTGACGATGAGAGTAGTCGTCGGCAAGGCGATGCGGACGCAGACGCCCGTGTTCACCGACAACATGAAGTATGTGATCTTCCGCCCGTATTGGCTGGTTCCGACCTCGATCCTGCGCAACGAGCTGATTCCGAAGACGCGCCGCGATCCTGACTACCTCGCAGATCACGACTTCGAAGTAGTGGATGGAGGCGGCGACGTGGTCCCATCGTCACCGGCGTCGGACGACCTCATCAGCGGACTTCGTTCCGGCGACTACAGGGTTCGGCAGAAACCCGGGCCCAAGAATGCGCTCGGCCTGGTCAAGTTCATATTCCCCAATCAGTACAACGTTTACCTGCACAGCACGCCCGAACAGGAATTGTTCTCGCGGTCCCGCCGCGACTTCAGCCACGGATGCATCCGAGTCGAAAAGCCGGCAGACTTGGCGGCATGGGTGCTGCGCGACAAGCCGGAGTGGACTATGGATAAAATTCAAGCGGCAATGAAGACCGGCGACGACAATTTACAAGTGAATCTCGCCAAACCGATTCCAGTGCTCATTCTCTATAGCACCGCGGTAGTAGAGCCGGACGGCGAAGTAAGGTTCTTCGACGACATCTATGGCTACGACAAGTCGCTGGAAAGGGTGCTCGCAAACGGCCCTCCTTACACTAGCGGAGTAGCCGCTCCAGCAGTTACTCACCCATACTAAGTCTCAAGCTACGCCGTGTTCCTTGAACCAGGCCTGCATGCGCTTCCAGCCGTCTTTGGCGGCTTCCGGATTGTAGCTGGGACGATAGTCGGCGTTGAACCCGTGCCCCGCATCGGGATAGATCACGATTTCCGACGGCTTGCCCGCGGCCTTGAGCGCGGCGCGCATCTGCTCGATCTGCGCAACCGGGATTCCCATGTCTTTGCCGCCATAGAGACCCAGCACCGGCACATCGATTTGATTCGCCAAATCGATCGGATTCTTCGGCCTCAGATCCGACGGCGGCGTCTGCAAAGGCCCGTACCAAGCCACTCCCGCTTTGAGTGACGGGTTGTGCGCGGCATAGAGCCAGACCTGACGGCCGCCCCAGCAGAACCCCGTGATGCCGAGTTTCGAGGTGTCGGCCTTGCCCGTGCTCTTCGCCCACGCCACCGTCGCGTCCAGATCGGACGCAACCTGTTTGTCCGGCACCTTGGCGACGACCTTCGCGATGATCTGCTGCGCGTCACTCATGCTCGCGACGTCGCCTTCGCGCGAATAGAGCAACGGCGCCACCGCGAAGAAGCCAGTTTTCGCCAAACGCCGGCAGATGTCCTTGATATGTTCGTGGACGCCGAAGATCTCGTGCACCACCAGCACGGTTGGAAAAGGACCGCCGCTCGCCGGCATCGCGCGATACGCGGGAATCTCGCCACCCTCGACCGGAATCTTGACCTCGCCGGCGACCAATCCGTTGCTGTCGGTCGTAATCGTCTCAGCCGACACCGGCATAACGGCCAGCGCGAATCCAGCCGCAAGACTTCCGACCATGAATGCTCGACGCGAGAGTTCAGTTTTCATACTTCCCAATTTCTGCAAGACCGTCAGCCGGAACGCAAGGGAGTTTCTCGCATGAAGCGAATTGTGTCGTCCAGGTCGCGGATGCCGGCGTCCGAGCCCAGGCCTTGCGCCACCAACGCTGCCGCGGCGTTGCCGAGCTTCATGCATTCCGACGGCGTCCAGCCCAGTCGGATCGCGCGGATGAAGCCGGCGCAATACGCGTCACCGCATCCCGACGTGTCCACCACCGCGACATCGTGCGCCGCGAGATGCATCCGCCCGCGCGCCGTAGTCAGCAAGCTGCCGGTGTCGCCCATCGTGAGCACAACTCCGCGCACTCCAAGGTCGAGCAACCGCAGCGCGGCCTCTTCGGGCGTGCGTGATTCCGTCAGCTTGCACGCTTGCTCGGCGTTGGGCATGAACCAATCGACGAACGGCAGGCACGGCTTCAGGATGGCGAGCAGTTTTGGCGATCCTTCGCTGAGGATGTCCATGCTGGTGGTCGCGCCGCCGTCGCGCGCGCGCCGGAGTATCTGCGCGGCGCCATCGCGCCCGAGTCCCCGCATCGAATCGTTGCCGCCGAGATGCAGATGCGCCGCGCTCTCGACCAGCGGCCAGGGGACGTCGTCGATCGAGTAGACGGCGTTGGCTCCGATCGCATGAAGCGCGGGCCGGTCTCCGTTCGGCCTGATCGGCAGGATGCTGGCCGAGGTTTGAACGCCGGGCTTGCGCACGACGTGACTGGTGTCGACGCCGAAGCCGTTCAACGCGCGAATGAGTACGTCGCCCAGCGCATCGTCGCCGACGGCGCCCACCGTCGCGACTGACAGTCCCAATTTCGCGAGGCCGACCGCGGTGCCCGCTGCGGAGCCGGCCGGCGCCAGGCGAATCTCGTCGAGTAGCACGCTGCCTTGCCCCTCCGGGATGTGCGTGACGTAGCGGCCGAGGATGTCGAGGACGTGCGCGCCGAGCGCCACCATCTGATCGCTCATCAGTGATGCGACTCCTGCTCGCGAACGGCTTGCTTGCGCGCGATGCGCCGTTCTTCCTTGCGCGCGACTTCGCGATCCTGCCGCGCAATCACCGCGGCGTGAAGTTGCGCGACGGTTTTTTCAGGAAGCACGGTCACCGGCCTGCCGGTAGAAAGAGCGTCCATATAGATGTGCGCGGATTTCTCGAGCAACTCGACAAAAGTGAACGTCTTGTCGAGGTCGGTGCCGATGCAAAGCGTGCCGTGGTTCTGAAGGATGTAGCAATGGCATCGATTGGCGAGTTTGCGCGCGACGTTGTCGTGCAGTTCGCGCGTTCCTGACAGGGCATACGGCACCACGTCGATCGTATTGCCTATTGCCAGCGTGACCTCGTCGAACAGCGGCGGGATAGGCTCGTTCAGGATGCTGAGCGCACTCGCGAATGTCTGATGAGTATGAATGACGGCGCTGACGTCGGCGCGTGTCTTGTACGTCGCGACATGCATCGGGGTTTCGATCGACGGTCTGCGCTCGCCCTCGATTCGCGCGAGGTCGAAGTCCACGACGCAGATATCATCGGTCGTCATCACGTCGTACTGAAGGCGCGTCGGCGTGACGACGACGGCGTCCTCGCCCTCGACCAGCATCGAGACGTTGCCCGCGCTGCCCGACCTGGAACCGAAGTAGCCATCGGCAGACAGCCGCTGGCTGATGCGCAGGACGTGCCGCTTGTAATCGTCGTAGCGTCCCATTTCAAAAAGCGACGCCCCCGGGTATCGCTTGATCTTTACGATACCGCGGGGGCGACGTTGAAAACAAATTACGACAGCTTTACGGAGTTCACCACCTGGATTTCCGTGAAGCCGAGCAGACCCCACGGGCCGTTCTCCACGCCAATCCCGGACCACTTGGCTCCGCCGAACGGCAGATTCGGCGCGATCGCGAGATGCTGATTGACCCACGCCGAACCGCATTCCAGTTGCGACGCGACCTCTGCGCCGCGCGCGGAATCGTTGGACCACACGGAACCGCTAAGCCCGTAGTGAGTCCCGTTCGCGCGGCGGACGGCGTCGTCGACATCCTTATAAGGGATGATCGGGAGCGCGGGGCCGAACTGTTCTTCATCGACCAGCCGCACGCCATCGGAAATATTTCCGACGATAGTCGGCGCGAAGAAGTACCCTTCCTTGCCGACCCGCGCGCCGCCCGAGACAATCTTGGCGCCGTGCTTCTTGGCGTCCTCGACCAACTCCGTCACGCGCTCGAACTGCATTTTGTTGTTGATCGGACCGAGCTGGGTGCCCGCCTCGAGGCCGTCGCCCACCTTGACGCCCTTCGCAATCTCACCGAGGTTGTCGACCAACGCGTTGTACATCTGTTCAGGAACGTAGACGCGCTTGATCGCGCTGCAGATCTGTCCCGAGTTCTCGAACGCGCCCCAGAAAATCTTCTGCGCGACCGCCGCGGGATCGACGTCCGCCAGGATGATCGCGGCGTCATTGCCGCCGAGCTCGAGCGTAACCCGCTTCAGATCAGGCGCGGCGGCCGCGGCAACTCGCTTGCCCGTCGCGACCGAGCCGGTGAATGAAATCTTTCGCGGCACTGGATGGCTGGTCATCCACGAGCCGAGCTCGTCGCCGCCGGAGATCACATTGAGGACGCCCGGAGGAACGATGTCGCGCAGAATCTCGCCGAGCATCAGCGTCGTGATCGGAGTGTAGGGCGACGGCTTCAGCACCACAGTGTTGCCGGCGAGCAGGGCCGGCGCGATCTTCCACATCCCGAGCATCAGCGGGTAGTTCCACGGCGTGATCGCGGCGACGACGCCGAGCGGCTTGCGCTTGATTTCGATTTTGCCCTGCGGCGTGTCCTGCAGCACCTCGGCGGGCAAATCGAGCATGGCAGTGTACGTGCACCACATCGAGGTGCCCATAATCTCCTGGCCCGCCTTGTCCAGCGGCTTGCCCTGTTCCTGCGTGAGCGTGCGCGCGAGACCTTCAGGCGGTTGTTGCAGGGCGGCAGCGCATTCCTGCAGGACCTTGCGACGCGCGTTGATGTCTTTGCTCCAGGCCGGGAACGCTTTTTGCGCCGCGGACATCGCCTGGTCGAGTTCGGCCTTGGTGCAATCGGGAACCTCAGCGAAGATTTTTCCAGTGGCGGGATTGATGACGCCAGTGGATTTCGATCCCTTCACCGACTTGCCGTCGATAGTCATCGTGTATCCGGGCATTTGAATCTCCTTGTATGCGGCATCCGCTGCGGGCAGATGTAATTGATCCATTACAACGCCGGTCTGTCGCGCGCAAACGGCGAAAGCGCCGACCAACGACCCGGCGATTTCATCATCCCGATTTCTCTTCTCACGCATCGCGCACTCGGAAGTGTCGCGCACACATGAGTCGCCAGAAGTGATCTGGCTTATCGCGAAACAACAGTAACTCTCTCTGCTTCCTTGGAGATGCAATTGAAGCGGTTGAACATCGGCGCCGTCATCGCATCTTCACACGAAAATCGCGCAAATTAATCTCGCTCTCATCATCGAGTAACGACAGTTCTCTAGCCTCCCGATGCTGCCGAACTTTTTTCTCGGTCACATCGTCAAAACTTGGAGGAACAGGAGAATGCGAAAGAAAATTGCGCGGTCGCTCGCGCTGGGCCTTGCGGGCCTGCTGCTTCAACCGGGTTGGGCCTTCCCGAAGGGCCCGCCAGAGAACGCGTCGTCCACCACCACGCCCATTCAGCATGTGGTGGTGATCTTTCAGGAAAACGTGTCCTTCGATCATTACTTCGCGACCTATCCGAAGGCCGCCAACACCGATGGCTCCGAATTCACCCCGGCCGACGGCACGCCCACGGTCAACGGCCTGGGCACGGTGGTCAACGGCCAGCCGTCAGGCGTTCTGCTGACCGCCAACCCCAACTTCTTGAACGCCTCGAACACTCCGCCGACCAATCCGTTTCGCCTGAGCCATTCCGACGCGTCGACCTGCGACCAGGATCACGCCTACGGGGACGAACAGAAAGCCTTCGACATGGGACTGATGGATTTGTTCCCTCTGCACGCCGGGCAGGACTCCTGCCCTACACAATTCGCGTATGGGATGGGCAAGGGCGTGGTGATGGGCTATTTCGACGGCAATACCGTAACGGCATTGTGGAACTACGCGCAGAACTACGCGATGTCGGATAACTTCTTCGGGTCGACCTTTGGCCCCTCGACGCCGGGCGCGCTCAATGTGGTCGCGGGCAACACCTATCCAGTGACCCCGACGGTCTCGACGGGCTCAACGCTGAGTTCCAACGTCGTACTCAACGCCGATGGTAAGTACACAATCTCCGGCGATCTCGACCCCACCGGAGACGTGTGCTCCCTCTCTGCGGGCACCGCCAAGGGGACCACCATCCAGCATAACGGCCAGAGTGTCGGCGACCTGCTGAACGCCGCGGGTGTGACCTGGGGTTCGTTCATGGGCGGCTTCGATTTGACCGTCACGAATCCCAACGGCACCACCGGATGTCTTCGCAGCAGCCCGGCGACGCCAGCCAATGGGGGTCCGACAGAGGACTACATCCCGCATCACGCGTGGTTCCAGTATTTCGCATCGACCGCGAACCCGATGCATACGCGGCCCAGCGTACCTCCCAGCCAATACGGTACGAGTGCGGACACAGGAGCCAACCACGAGTACGACACTCATGACTTCTTCGACGCGTTGAACGCGGGCAACCTCCCCGCGGTGAGCTACCTGAAGGCGCCGGCGGACATGGATGGCCATGCCGGTTATTCCGATCCGCTGATGGAGCAGGAATTTGTGGTGAACGTCATCAACGCGCTCCAACAGTCGGATTTCTGGGAGAGCACGGCGGTCTTCGTCACGTGGGACGATTCGGACGGCTGGTACGACCATCAGATGAATCCGATCGTTAACTCGTCCGCGGAGACCACCTCATCCTCGTCAACCAGCGACCAGCTGAACGGTCCGGGCAAGTGCGGCAATGGCACGCCCTTGGAGGACAACGGTTTGTCCAGCGGGGGGAACGTGATCCAGGGACGATGCGGCTACGGGCCCAGGATTCCGCTGCTGGTCATCTCCCCATACTCGAAGCAGAACTTTGTCGATCATGGGCTGAGCGATCAGAGCTCGGTCGTGCGCTTCATCGAAGACAACTGGAACCTCGGCAGGCTTGGAGGTGGTTCGTTCGACGCGCTGGCCGGGCCGCTCGACAACATGTTCGACTTTACGCAGAAGGTGAATCCGGGTCATCAATACC